>JANNKI010000504.1:0-3503 GCA_031396225.1 bacterium
TCGTCTTGCAGCGGAAGGCCAGGCGCACATTGCCCGGGCCGCCGCCGAGGATGGTGCTGATGATCGACGAGGGAACCACGATCGCTCCAGAGTTCGGCGTCGCATCCAGCGTGTCCGCCGGATTGTTGCCCGCCCTCGCGAAGATCTCGTAGTAGTTGTTGCCCGCGCCGAACGTCTTGAGTACTTCCGAGAACCAGCGACGCTGCTTGTCGTACACCGCGCGCGTGACACCGTCCGAGTACACGCAAGCGGCGTCGTTGACCGGCGCGCCCACGTACACCATGAACGAATCCTGAGGCGCCAGTGCACCAGCCGCCGAGCTCGAGATGAAGTTGCCGGCCGTCACGGCGAGCGGATCGCCGTGGAACCAGCCCGTACGCGTCGCCGCAAAGGTACCGATGCTGGTGGACATGCGCGTGCGGTAGTTGAACGACACCGTCAGCGACTGCGACGGCGTCATCGCGATGTCGCGGTAGAGAATCTGGTCGATCTGGTCCGGGTAGCCGGGGAAGCGATTCGGGGAACCGCCGCCGGCCGCAGTGGCGTCGTGCAGACCCCACACCGCGAACTGGTTGTACGGCTGGCCCGTGACCGCATCCACCACGGTGTTATCGGCGTGCTGGCGCAGACCGCACCATGCCGACTGCGTGCCGCTGATGGGTGACCACAGCAGCCCCTTGTTCGGCGCGCTCGTGGGATTCCCGGGGTCGGCATGCCAAAGGCCGACCACGCCGAACGTCCGCTTCGCCGCCGCGCCCTGGCTGATGACGTAATTGGCGACGTTGCCGTGATCCAGGGCCCACCACGGACGCTGGTCGTCGGTGAGCGTCAGACCGCCGGTCGAATTGTACTGGCGGTGCATCGGCCACCAGCCGTGAAGCGAGTCCGCGGCCTGGATGCCGACTGAGTTGTCCCAGTCCCACAGCGCATTGCTCGGCGTGTTGATGCCCGGCAGGTAGGAGCCCGTGTAGATGTTCCAGTAGTTATCCGGCGCGGTGTGGTTGGTGAAGGACTTGCCCACGTATACCGTGTCCGGATCGGGCCCGGCGGAAGTGCTCAGCCGCTGGGCGCGCGAGGCCAGGAGCTTGCGCACCATCTGGGCGTTTCGGAGCACCTCCCCTTCAGGGGAGCCGGCGGCCTGAGCGCTTGCGACGGCGGGAATACCGCCTGAGCCGAGTAGCGCGGAAAGCACGACCACAGCCAGGCGCGGGTGAATGCGCATAGCGATCCTCGCGGTTGATGTCAGCCGCGAGACCTGGGGGTCCCCCGCGAGGCTGACGCTCCTGGACGCAGCATGCGCCGTACATCGCAGCAGTGCGAGATCCGACGCTGGGGCGGTCGCCAGGCCGGGCAGCGACCCGCCTGACACTCTTCAATTAGACGACAGGACGCGCAGAATTACGAGTGAATAACGGTCCTATCGGGGGGGCAGGCGGGGGCCGGGCTCCCTGAGCATCCTGAACGATGTGCCGCATACGGTCGAGGCGCGGCTGCGGCTACTCGTTCGTCTCCCCCGGCGGGGTGAGCAACCACTCGAGGTCCGAACGCGACAGCGACCGTGCGAAGCTCTCCTCGCCGAGCAGGTCCTTGGCCAGTGCGCTCTTTCGCTGCTGCAGCTCCCAGATGCGCTCCTCCACCGTGCCTTCGGTGAGCAGCCGGTACGCGATCACCGTGCGCGTCTGCCCGATGCGGTGCGTGCGATCGATGGCCTGCGCCTCGATGGCGGGGTTCCACCACGGGTCGAACAGGATCACGTAGCTCGCCGCGGTCAGGTTCAACCCCAATCCGCCAGCACGCAGCGAGAGCAGGAACACGCAAGTCTCGGGGTCCTCGCTGAACGCGGTCACGACGCGCTCGCGACGCGTCGTCTGCCCGGTGAGCATGTGGTAGGGCACACCACGGCGCTTGAACTCGGCCTCGATGAGCTTCAGGCATTCCACGAACTGCGAGAACAGCAGCACCTTGTGGCCTTCCGCGAGCAGCGGTTCGAGCAACTCGAACAGCGCCTCGAACTTGCCCGAGCCCAGGCCGTCGCGCCCGCCGGCGAGCGTGGGATGACAGCAGATCTGGCGCAGACGCGTAAGCGTGGCCAGCACCGGCATGCGGTTGCGCTCGAGCCCTTGCGGGTCGGCGAGCAGCGCGCCGAGGAACGCGCGGGCGCGACCCAGTTCCGATAAGTAGAACCGCCGCTGCCCCGCGGTGAGCACACAGTCCACGCGTTCCTCCACGCGTGCGGGAAGCTCCTGCGCGACCTGCTGCTTGAGCCGGCGCAGCAGCAACGGCCGCAGTCGAGCGGACAGCAACCGACGCCGGTGCGGAGGCGCATCGGGCACGTCGTGGCGCGCGGAGAACGCGGAGCGCCCGCCGAGGAATCCCGGGTGCACGAACGACACGATGCTCCACAGGTCGAGCGCGCGGTTCTCAAGCGGCGTGCCGGTGAGCGCCACGCGATGGCGGGCGCGCAACTCGAGTGCCGCGCGCGTGACCGCGGCTGACGGGTTCTTGATCTGTTGCGCTTCATCGAGGATGGCCGCACGCAGCGGCATCGCGCGCCAGAAGTCGATGTCGTGGCGCAGCAGGGCGTAGTTCGTGATCACCAGGTCGTGCGCCGCCACGTTCGCGCGATGCTCCGCCCGGTCGCGGCCGCTCTCGAGAACCAGCACGCGCAGTCTTGGCGTGAAACGCGCCGCCTCGCGCGCCCAGTGGTGCATGACCGACGCCGGGCACACCACGAGGGAAGGCCCGCCCCCCGGGTCCCGTTCGGCCATGTGCGCGAGCCAGGCGAGTGCTTGCAGCGTCTTGCCGAGGCCCATGTCGTCCGCCAGCACGGCGCCCAGTCCGATGCTCGCGGTCCATGCCAGGAAGTCGAGTCCCTCCTGCTGATACGGGCGCATCTCGGCCTCGAGCCCCGCGGGCAGCGGCACGCGCGGCAGGCCGACGAACGCCGCCAGCCGCTCGCGCAGCGCGCGCACCGCGTCGAGGTCCGCGGCCGAGGCGCCGTACGTCTCGAGCGCGTCCAGGCTCGTCGGGGCCGCCTGCGCCAACTGCCAGAGCGGCACGCGCACTTCGCCCGCCCCGGCCTCCAGTCCCAGGTCCGCGAGCCGGCGGGACGCCTCGTCGAACTCCTCGAGGTCTGCGCGGCGCACCCAGCCCGAGGACAGCTTCACGAACGGCGCGCGGCTCGCGCGCAAGAGCGACAGGTCCTCCTCCAGCAAGGACAGCCCCTCGGCCTGCCACTCCGCCGAGACCGTGAACCAGTCCATGCCGGTCGCCACCAATCGCACCGTGGGCACCGCGCGCCGCACCTTGAACAGGCCGCTCGCCCCGGCGTCCGCGTACCAGCGCACGCCCAGCGGCCGCGCCTCCCAGGCGTCGGCCAGCGATTCCAGCATGTGCGGCGTGAGCCGCAGCCACCAGCCGCTCGGCGCGCCGAGCGGAACGCGAGGCCCGCGCTTGCGTTTGCCCGACAGGTCGCCCTGCGGGAGCGCCTCCAGCCAGTCCAC
>JANNKI010000517.1:0-5289 GCA_031396225.1 bacterium
CCACGACGGACGACCTGTTCAAGACCGCGGAGGACTGGACCCGGGAGGGACTCGTGTTCCACAACATTCGTGGCGAGACCTTCCGCGACGTCTACCTCGCGAGCGTGTCGGGCGACACGAAGCCCACGCCGCTGATCCGGACTCGATTCGCCGAGTACAGGGCGCGCGTCTCGCCCGATAGGCGCTGGGTCGCCTACGTCAGCAACGAGAGCGGACTGGAGGACGTGTACATCCAGTCATTCCCCGTTCCGGGTCACAAGCTGCGCGTCTCCAGTCGGGGCGCGGGCCGGGCGTGGTGGATGCCCGGCAGCGACGAGCTTTGCTACCGGGCGACCAGCGGCGAGCTGATGAGTGTGAAGCTGACGCGCAAGGGGGACGAACTCGAGGCCGGCGAACCGCAGCCGCTGTTCCGGTTTCCGCCGGGCGTTCTCGGGCACAGCATGAGTCACGACGGCCAACGCTTCCTGACGAGTGCGGTGAGCCCCTCCGCCCGGCCACGCCGGCTGCGCGTGATCCTCGACTGGGTGGGGCTCGTGAAGCAGTGAAGCGGGGTGGGAGCCCGCGCCGGGAGGAGCCTGCGCCGTTTTCGGTCGTCCGCGGACCGGTCGGTGCTAGACTCCCTCGCATCCGCCCGCGGATAGCGCACGCGGGATCGCAGCGCCTGTACCGGGAGAGGATCGGTCATGTCGATCGCCGGTTCACTGTACGCGTCTCATCGCACGAGCGCCTGGCGCATTGCCGCTTTCTGCCAACTCGTCGCGATGGCCATCGTCTCGCTGTCGGCCGACTCCCACGCTCGCCCGATCTTCGCCGCCCCCTACCTTTCGACGGACACCGGCAGCCGGCCATTCTCGGTGGCGACCGCGGACCTGAACCTTGACGGCTACGCCGACATGGTGCTGGCCAACGAGGGTGCCGGCTCGCTGACCGTGTTGTTGGGCGCGGGCGATGGATCGATCGCCGCCCGTGGCGACTTCGCTGCGGGTAACGGCCCCATCTCAACCGCGATCGCGGACCTCGACGCGGACGGCATCCCGGACGTGGTGGCGACGAACCTGGGCGGCGACAACGTCTCGGTATTGCTCGGCGTGGGCAGCGGAGCCCTTGGCCCCAGGCACGAGTTCGCCACGAGCGTCGCGCCGTTCGCCGTGGTGATCGCGGACCTGAACCACGACGAGAAGCTCGACCTGGCGGTGGCCTGTCAACGAGGGAATGCGGTCTCGGTGTTGCTGGGAGCGGGCGACGGCACGTTCGGGCCCAAGCGCGATTTCGCCACGGGGCTCGATCCGGTCGCGCTCGCCCTGGGGGACCTGAACGGGGACGGGAACGTCGACCTGGCGGTTGCGAACGCCAGTTCGCACTCGTTGTCCGTGTTGCTCGGGAACGGCGACGGCAGCTTTGCGCCCCGGGTCGACCGGGACACTCAGTTCAACCCGTTCTCGGTGGCGCTGGGCGACCTGAACGCCGATGGGCACCTGGATGTGGCGATCGCGAACGAAGGTTCCGCCTCGATCTCGGTGGCTCTGGGGCTTGGCAATGGAACCTTCGGGCTGCGGACCGACTACCCCTCCGGCGCCTATCCGATCTCGTTGATCATCGGCGAGCTGAACGGCGACGGGAAGCCGGACCTCGCGGTGGCGAACTACCAGTCCGACTCGATACGCGTATGGGTCGGCACGGGTGATGGCGCTTTCGCGCTCCGGGGCGACTACCGATCGGGCGTGCGGCCCGCATGCCTGGCGCATGCGGACATGGATGGCGATGGACGCGACGACTTGCTGGTGGCGAGCCAGGTACTCAACTCGGCGGGCATCCTGCTCGGCAATGGCGACGGCTCGTTCGGATCGAACAGCGCATTCGCCACGGGCGGTGGCCCCAGTGCGATGGCGATCGCGGATCTCGATGGCGACGGCAAGCCGGACCTCGCGGTGGCGGACGACGCGTCGGACCAGGTCTCTGTTCTCCTGGGCCGCGGGGACGGCTCGTTCCGACCCACGGTGGACTACGCCATCGGCTACGCCCCTCACTCCGTGGCGATCGGCGACCTGGACCGGGACGGGCACCCCGATCTCGTGCTGGGGAACTCCGGAGTTGAAACGGTCTCTGTATTGCGCGGGCTGGGAGCCGGAGCGTTCGGCGGCGAAGTCCAGTACCTGATCGGGCACTTGTGCACGGGAGTGGCGCTCGCGGACCTGGACGCGGACGGCGATCTCGATCTGGTGACCACGAACTTCGACGACAACACGTTGTCGGTGCTGTTGGGTCTGGGAGATGCCACGTTCGGCCCGAAGCGGGACTTCGGTACCGCCGTGGGGCCGAGTTCAGTCACGATCGTGGACGTGGACGGGGATGCGATCTCGGACCTCATCATCACCTGCAGGACCGCCAACGTGGTGCAGTTGCTGCGCGGACTAGGCGACGGGACGTTCACGCTGAGAAGCAGCGTACCCGCCGGCGGCTCTCCAGCCGCCGCGGCGATCGGAGATCTGGATGAGGACGGGAGCCCGGATCTCGTGGTCGCGAATGGAGGGAGCGGGACCGTCTCGGTGTACATCAGCAACGGGCGAGGCGGGTTCTCCTCGAAGCGCGAGTTCCTCACCGGGAGCAGCCCCTCGTCGGTGGGGATGGGCGACTTCAATGGCGATCAGCACGTCGACGTGGCCGTCGCGAATGCCTTCGGCTATAGCGTCACCGTCCTGACCGGCACCGGGACGGGCTCATTCAATTCGCGTGGCGACTACGGCGTGGGCGAGTTGCCGTTAGCACTCGGGGTCGCGGACCTGGACGGGAATGGCACACTCGATCTTGCCGTGGCGAATGCGCGCTCCAACAACGTGTCGGTGCTCGTCAACCTCACGCCGCCTGTCAACGTTGGCCCGGGGCCGCCCGTGCTTCCCGTTTCGCTCGTGGTGCTGCCAGCGCGGCCCAACCCCAGCGCGACGACGACCGAGGTGCGATTCATCCTGCCGTCGGCGCGCACCGTTCGCTCCGAGGTGCTCGACCTGTCGGGGCGACTCGTTCGCACGCTCCGGCGTGGCGGGGAGCTACCGCCCGGCGAGAACTTCGTCACCTGGGACGGCCTCGACGATTCGGGTAGCGGCGTGAGCGCGGGCGTCTACGTCCTGCGGATCCGCGCCGGGCAAGAGGTCAGCGCGAGGAAGGTCGTGCGATTCCGGTGAGCGGCGGGGCAGATGCGGACAGATACGCATCGATCCGCTTGCCAGTGCGTCACGGCCCCGTAGCTCAGATGGATAGCGCAGCGGTTTCCTGCTAGCCCACCCATGAAGACAGGTTGTCAAGCAAGCACTGCATCGCTCTCGTCCGAGCCCGTGCGACCGTCGCCAACCAGCCGTCCATGCGGGGTCAGCTTCGCCCCAGATGCCAGTGCAGCGAACCGGCCCCCATACGACTTAACGGGCTCGGGGCCCCTTGGGCTAGCCGGGGTGTCCGGTTCGATCTTCGGCGCGATCGTCTCGAGGTCTCTGACGGAGGGTTCTTCGTTTGTGTGTCAGGCGGTGGCCGTTGCGGCCCGGGCCTGCTTGAGTTGATAGCGGTGCGTGCTGGTCTTCTCGAACGGACCGATCTCGACATTCAGTTTCTGGATGTCGAACTCCGTCCTTCGCTTCAGCATGGCCCACAGGATCCGGCACAACCGGTGCGCCACGGCGACCACCGCCATCTTGTGGCCGCGCCGTGCGCACAGGCTGCGGAAGTACGGGTTGAGTGGATGGTCGACATGACGGGCGTGGTGCGCCGCCTCGCAGAGCATGGCGCGCAACTCGGTCGAACCGCGGCGGGTGATGTGACCGTGCGCATCGCGCTCGCCGGACTGGTGTGTCGAAGGGATCAGACCGGCATAGCTCGCGACGTGCTTGGCGGAGGCGAAGCGGTCCACGTCCGAGAACACCGCCACCGCGGTCAACGCGATGATCGGCCCGACCCCGGGAACGCTCTGCAGGCGCTCGACCGGCTCCGCGAACGCCTCGCGTTGCTGGTGCAGCCACGCCTCCAGCGCGGCGATCTGCGTGCCAGCGTTCGTCCACAGCGCCTGATGGAACCGGACGAACCGGATCATCGAGGACTCGGCGTCGAGCGCGGACTCGAGCCGCGCCCAGCCCTTCTCGGTCCCCAGGCTGATGCGCGCCAGCACGCTCATGCCCGCGGCCCGCAAGAGTCGCTTCGTCGCGTTCACCTCCGCGGTGCGGACCCGGACGAAGTGACGCCGTCGCCCCAGGGTCTCGCGCAGCTCGGTGATCGCCTCCGGGGGCACGTGCACGATCGAGCGGTACGACCCCTTGCGCACACCGTCGCAGATCTCGCGGGCGTCGCGCCGGTCGCTCTTCTGGTTCGGGCGATGGGCCATGCGCCGCACCTCGTAAGCATCCACCACCAGCGGCGAGAGCCCGATGCGATGAAGCAGACGCGCGACGTAGAAGGCCACGGTTCCCGTCTCGAGCCCCACCGTGGTCCCCGCGGGCAGCGCGAACCGCTCCCGCAGCAGCAAGAGTCCTTCGGGCGCCGTGCTCACCGAACCCTCCCCGATCAACGTACCCCGCTCGTCCTGGACCGCGTACACGCAGTCCTTGCTATGGACATCGAGTCCGACGTAGAACTTGGGCATCGGGTTTCCCTCCCGTTTGCTTGGGGCTCCGCAAGGATGACCCCGTGGTCTGCCGCGAACCTTATCGCGGTTCGCGGAGGGGAACCCGTCTTCATTGGTACGAAACAAGCGCGGTTTCACACTTGAAGTGAGCGTCGGCAGCCGTTTTCTCGGACGCATGCTTCCGCCTTCCGGCCGTGGCTGCGGTCGGGGGTCGGCGCTCGGGTTGGATGGACCGCTGCTTGGATTCCCTTTCATCGTCGTGTCGCGGTTGGTCGTCAGTACCCGGTACTTCCCGGCGGTCTCAGGCCTAGCAGCGCAGGGGTGAGCGCAGCGCCTCGACGCCGCGCAGGAACACCCGCTGCCAGGGGTTCCATGCCAACAGCCGGTAGACGATCCGTCGACCCGCGCGGACGATCTGGCACGGCATCGCGATGAACGCCCGCTGGAACGTCCGGAACTCCATCCGCAACACGGTGCGCTTCTCGGCCAGGTACTGCTCCGCCCAGCGCCCGGTCTCCGGCAGCAGCAGCGCGAACCACGCCTTGAGCGTCCACGCCAACGCCGCCATCACCATGTTCGCCCCGTTGCTCACCCGCGTGCTCACCGGCATCCGCAGCGCGTGCACGCCGTTCTTCAGCTGCTCGATCAGGTTCTCCTGGTTGCATCGATCGTTGGCGAGGAACACC
>JANNKI010000530.1:0-3501 GCA_031396225.1 bacterium
CCGCTCACCACCTGCACCTCTTCCAGCAGCGAGCGGTCGAGCCGCACGGAGTTGGTATTGTCGAACGCGTTGTTCACGCTCACGCCGTCCACCTGGAACTGCACCTCGTTCTTTCGCCCACCGCGGAAATGGCCGTCCACCACGCCGGCTTGAAGATTGACCACGTCCTGCAGCTCCTGCACCGGCAGCTTCTGGATGTCCTCGCGCGGCACGATCGCCACCGTACTGGTGCGGTTCAGCTCGACCACGGGCCGCCGGGCCGAGACCACCACCTCCGCCATCTGCACGGGGGCTTCCTCGAGCACGAGGTCCAACCGCGTGGTCTCATCCGCCGACACGATGATGTTGGTGGTGGTGATGGCGCGATAGCCCACGAGGCCGGCGCGCACCGAGTAGGCGCCGGCGGGGATGTTGATGATGCTGAACTGTCCGTTCTCGTCGGACATCGCACCCAGTTGCACGCCCAGCATGGCCACATTGACGCCCGCCAGCGGCTGCTTCTTGCCGTCGAGCACGCGCCCCGCGATGCGGCCGGTCGTACCCGCCCAGGCGCCCGACACGAGCGCGGCAAGGCAGAGGCAGGGCGCGAGCAGAGCCGTCAGGCGGGCGCGCAAGCGCGGCCCGACCACTCCCGCCGCCGCTTGCCTGCTGTGTCGTCTGGGACCTCGCACGTCACTCCCCTGCGCGCCGATGCCGGCGGCGGGTACTCGCCCCGCCGCCGGCATCGGACGCAAACCGTGTGATCACCGCACCAGGAGCAGCCGGCCCGAGAGCGACGCCTGCTGGGCGCCCGAGGCGGGGTCGGTCATGCGCAGTCGGTAGAGGTACACGCCCGTCTTGCCCCGGAAGCCGGACACGAACGAGCTTTGCTCGCCCGCGGCCTGCACACCGAGGTCGCGGCTATGCACCACGCGACCCTGCGCGTCGTACATGTCGAGCTTCACGCGGCTCGCGGTGGCCAGCCGGTAGTGGAGCGTCGTGGCCGAGCGGAACGGGTTCGGCGCGGCATTCATGAGCTGGAAGCCCGAGGTGCCGGAGCCGCCGCCAGGCACGCCGGTGAGCACGTTCTCGTACGGGTCCATGTAGCCCCACGGCGGGCAGCACGAGTTGTCGTACTCCGCGGCCCACCACGTGCGCGTGCCGTAGCTGTCGGTGAACGGAATGAACGAGTCGCCGTCGTAGTGGTTGACGTTCATGAACACCACGCCGTCCCCGCGGCCGGCGGGGTAGCCCAGTTTGGTGAGGTCGAGCACCAGCTCGGCGGTGTAACCGTTGTCCACGTTGGCGGCGGTGGTGTCGAGCACGGTGCCCGGGTTCAACTGGATGCGCACGCGCGCGCCGCCGTTGTTGACGAGCGTGGTGAGGAAGTCGGCCGTGCGCGCCTGGCCGGTGGGACCCACGTCGAACGTGAGTCGGTGCGGCTGGAGCGTGTTGTCGAAGCTCTCGCGCAGCGTGCGGTCGTAGACGCCGAGGACGAAGCCGTCCATGCGGTCGGTGAGCGGGTAGGACTGCACGACGGCGTCGCGCACGTCAAAACCGAAGAACAGCGAGTCGTCGCGGAAGAAGTACTTCACCGTGCAATCCGCCGGGTCAAGAATCGCTGCCTGGCCGCCGTTCACGGCGGGCTGGTACTGGCCGGAGCGAAACTTGAGCACGCCCGGGTAGCTGTTGCGCAGGGCGTCGTCGCCATACCGGATGTCGAAACGCGCGGCATTCGCCCACACGGCGTCGGCGAGGCTGCCGTCGATCGCCGGCGAGGGGAAGTTCGCGCCGTTCGGGATGATGACCTCGGGGGCCAGGTAGGGCAGCGTGGCGCTGTTCACCGTGACGCTGGGACGGCAGTAGATACGGACCTCGTCATAGCCGAGCGAGTTTCCCCACGGGCCCTGCCACCACACGCGATTCGCCGCGAGATTGATGGGCACCAGCGGCCAGTAGTTGTCGCAATCGTAGATGGACAGGTTGAACTCAACGATGTCGCCCTGCGGCAGGGTGATGTCATATCCCGAGGCGGACAGGTCGAACTTCATCTCCACGGTCCAGTCGGTGTCGGGACCGTGCGTGTCGTCGTTGGAGACGCCGTTCACCACGGTGACCGCGTCCCACGCCGCGATCTGCGCGGGGGTGCGCGGCGAGTACGAGGGATTCGCGGCGAACTGGCCGCCCGCGAACGCGGGCTGCCGGCCGATCGGCTGCGGATCGGTGGCCGCCGGGTCGTTGTCCCACCAGACGTAGAAGTGCTCGCCGGGAGGTGCGGGGCGATACGCTGTCGTGTGGTCCTTGATGGACATGAGCAGACCATCGAAGCGGTTGAAGTTCTTGGACCCGCCGATGGACTTGTCCGGAAGCACGACGCTCATATAGAGGATGTTGCCCACGGTGAGGAACTTGATCGTGGCGTTGGTGGGGTCGGTGGGCACGAAGCCGCCTTCGTACTTGTATCCGCCGCCGGGAATGCCGGTGTCAGTGCCGAACTGAATCACCTTCGACTCGGCGAGCGCCCACTCGGGTTCGTTCAAGATGCCGTCCAGTACGATCGGCGCACCGGCGGTGGAGCGCGCCCAGATCGCATCCTGGCGCGGCGGCTGTGCCCCAGCCGTCGTGGCGAGCAGCAGGCCCGTCGCGACGAGGGTGGCGAGTGTCGTGACTCGCTTCATGGTGCGAACCTCCTCGAATAGCAGTGAACCGATGGTGTGGGGTCGGGGTTCGTGCCTGCGTGAATCTCGCGTCCGCCTCGCGACGCTGGCCGAGGGCGTCGGGTGCGAGGCGCACACAGGGGGTTTGCGAAAGGGTGCGGCCCCTCCCGTCCGGCGATGTAAACGATTACATCCCGCAATATCCCGTGTCAACGATGCGTTACGAAGGGGGGCTTTTCGGCCGGGATCACGTGTTCCGGCGAGAGCCGAAGCGGCCCAGCGGCCGCCTCAGACCCGGCGGCCCAGGACCTCCGCGATGGTGCGGATCTGGCTCACCAGCTCCACGAACTGCTCCGGCCAGAGCGACTGGGCCCCATCGGAAAGCGCACGGTCCGGGTCGTGGTGCACCTCGATGATGAGCCCGTCGGCCCCGGCGGCGACGGCCGCGCGCGCCATGGGCGCGACCTTGTCGCGTATCCCCGTGCCGTGCGAGGGGTCCACGATGATGGGCAGGTGCGAGAGCTCCTTCACCACCGGCACCGCGTTCAAGTCGAGCGTGTTGCGTGTGTAGGTCTCGAACGTGCGGATGCCGCGCTCGCACAGGATGACCTGGCGGTTGCCTTGCGCCATCACGTGCTCGGCCGAGAGCAGCCACTCCTCGATGGTGCTCGAGAGCCCGCGCTTCAAGAGCACCGGCTTGTCGGTGTGCCCCACCTCGCGCAGCAGCGCGTAGTTCTGCATGTTGCGTGCGCCGATCTGCAGGATGTCGCAGTAGCGCGCGAGCAGCGTGACGAGCTGCGGCTCCATCACCTCGCTCACCACGGCCAGTCCGTGCGCGTCCGCCGCGCGGCGCAGCAGCTTCAAG
>JANNKI010000532.1:0-2832 GCA_031396225.1 bacterium
AACGCGCGTTCCTGGCGGCGCTGGGCGGAGGGTGTTCCGCGCCGGTGGGCGCCTGGGCCGTGGTGAACGGCCAGATCACGCTCGACGGGATGGTGGCCGACCCGGACGGTCGTCAGGTGATCCGTGTCCGCGAGGTCGGGACCGCCTTGGATCCCACCGCGGTAGGGCGGCGCGCCGCCGAGCAGGCGCTCGCCCTGGGCGCAGGGGCGCTGCTGCCATGAACGCACTGGCCGGCCGACGTGTGCTGGTGACCCGTCCTCGCGCCCAGGCCGCGACGCTGATCGCGGCCCTGGAAGCAGCGGGCGCGGTGCCGGTCATCCTGCCGCTCATCGCGATCGCGCCCCCCGACGATCCGGGACCGGCTGAGGCCGCCCTCGACCGCCTCGATCAGTACGATTGGATCGTTTGCACCAGCGCCAACGGGGCCCGGGCGTTCGGGGAGCGCTGGGCCGCGAGGTCCCGGGCGTTTCCGCAAGGCTCCAAGCTCGCGGTCATCGGCCCCAGAACGGCCGACGCGGCGCGCGCAGCAGGTCTGCCGGTCCACGCCCAACCGAAGGAGTTCCGTGGCGCCGCGGTGCCGGCGGCGCTGGGTGACCTCCACGCCCGGCGCGTGTTGCTGCCCCGCAGCGACATCGGGCGCGAGGAAACGCTCGTCTCGCTCGCGGCGGCCGGCGCGATCGTGGACGACGTCGTGTTCTACCGCACGGTGCCGGCGCCACCCGACGAAGAGGCCCTGCGGGCACTCCGCGCAGGAGTGGACGTCATGACCTTCATGAGCCCGTCGGCCGTGGAAGCGTTCGTCGCGCTGCTCGGCGACGAAGCCGCGACGCTCGCCGCGCGTGCCACCGTGGCCTGCATCGGTCCGGTGACCGCGGACGCGGCGCGCGCCGTGGGCCTGCCCGTCCACATCCAATCCGCCACGTACACCAGCGAGGCGCTGGTGGACGCATTGCTGGCCGCGCGATGATGGAAAGGCCACGCCGGTTGCGTCTCTCGCCGGCCTTGCGGGCGATGGCGAGAGAGACACACCTCAGCGCGGACCAACTGATCGCGCCCCTGTTCGTGACGGAGGTCGCCGAGCCGCGTGCGGTGGCGTCCATGCCGGGAGTGACGCAGTGGCCGCTCGACCGCATCGCCGATCAAGCGGCGGCACTCGCCGATCTCGGACTGGCGGGCGTGCTCCTGTTCGGCATTCCAAAGCTGAAGGACGCCCGCGGCAGCGGGGCCTGGGCGGCCGACGGCGTGATCCAGCAGGCGACCCGTGCGATCAAGGCGCGCGTGCCCCACCTGCCGGTCATCACCGACGTCTGCCTGTGCGAGTACACGGACCACGGTCACTGCGGGCTGGTGAACACCGGCCGGGACCGTGACCCACACCTGCCGGACGGGTACCTGCTCAACGATCCATCGGTCGAGCTGCTGGGGCGAGTCGCGGTCGCGCAAGCCGAGGCGGGCGCCGACCTGGTGGCGCCCTCGGCGATGCTGGACGGCATGGTGGCCGGCATCCGGCGAGCGCTCGCCAGCGGTGGTTTCGACCACGTGCCGATCCTGTCCTACTCGGCCAAGTATGCCTCCGCATTCTACGGGCCGTTCCGTGAGGCCGCCGGCGGAGCGCCGCGATTCGGCGACCGCGCCACGCACCAGATGGATCCGGCCAACGCCTGGGAAGCACAGCATGAGCATGCGCTGGACGTCGCGGAGGGCGCCGATCTGCTGATGGTGAAGCCCGCGCTCGCCTATCTCGACATCGTGCGCCGCACCAAGGATCGGTTCCCCGATCGCCCGCTCGTGGCCTACAACGTGAGCGGCGAGTACGCCATGCTCAAGGCCGCCGCGGCGAGCGGCTGGCTCGACGAACGGCGGGCCGTCCTGGAGACACTCACCGCCATGCGGCGGGCGGGCGCCGACCTCATCATCACCTACCATGCGCCGGACGCCGCGTCGTGGCTCCGCGAGACGAGTTGACCATGCCCGAGACGACCCCGCAGCTCCTGAATCACTTCAGCCTGGTGCGCTTCACCAGCGCCTACTGGGCCTGCCCGCCCGAGACTCGCCGCCAGATCCGAACGGAATGGCTCACGCGGCTCGGCGCCTCGGCCGACGCCGTGCACCTCTACCAGGCCTTCGGCCTCGAAGCCGGACTCGATCTGATCGTGTGGACGGCCGTGCGGGCCGAGGAGACGACCGTCCCCCACGCCTTCTTCGAGCGGATGGCCCGGGCATTCGGAGGCAGTCGCGCGTTCGTCGAACTGACCGGCACGCTGTGGGGCTTCACCCGGCCGTCCCAGTACACCAAGACGCGCTCGACGCAGGAACTGAACCCGTTCGATCCGCGCGCGCTGCCCTACCTGGTGATGTACCCGTTCGTGAAGACGTCGGAGTGGTACCTCCACCCGCGCGAGGAACGCCAGCGCATGATGCTCGAGCACATCAAGGTCGGGAAGCAGTACACCGACATCACGCAGCTGTTGCTGTACTCCACGGGGCTGCAGGATCAGGAATTCGTCGTCGTGTACGAGACCGATGATCTCCTCCGCTTCTCCCAGCTCGTGACCGAGCTGCGATCCACGACGGCGCGGCCCTACACACTGCGGGACACCCCGCTTCATACGGCGATCCGAGTGCCGGACCACGCGGCCCTCGAATCGTGGCTGTGATCGCGCCGTTCCTCGCGGCGCTCCGTCGCGAGCCCACGACCCGCACGCCCGTCTGGTTCATGCGCCAGGCCGGTCGGTACATGGCCGAGTACCGGGCCCTGCGCGAGAAGCACACGCTTCTCGAGATCTGCGCCCGGCCCGAGCTGGCGGCGGAAGTGACGCTCCAGCCGGTGCG
>JANNKI010000571.1:0-2123 GCA_031396225.1 bacterium
TCCTTGGGATAGCGCGTCTGGATCAGCTGTGAAAGCGCCAGCGCGATCTTCTTGGCCGGCGTGATGCGGTCTTCGCCGTAGAGGATCATGGAGTGGCTGATGTCCACCATGAGCACGGTGGCGCATGCCGACAGGTGCTCCTGCTCGTAGATCTCGAGGTCGTCCTCGGCCAGCGACAACTCGTCGATCCCGCTGCGCTTGACCGCGTTGTTCACGGACGCGAGCGGGTCGAGGTTCGCCAGGTCGTCGCCGAACTGCCAGCGGCGGGTCTCGCTCAAGCGTTCGCCGCCCGCGCCGGCCACCGGCGTGCGGTGGTCACCCGCGCCGCCGGCGCGCAGCGCCGAGAAGATCTCATTCAGCGAGTCCTGCCGGATCCGCCGCTCGCCGCGCGGCGTCATCTCGAATCCCTTAGGGGTGCGTCGCGCCTCGCCCGTGTCCTCGAGCATCTTCTTGAAGTCCTCGAGCGAGAAGTCCTCGCCGAAGAAGCCGTACTCGCGCCCGAAGTGCTCCATCCAGCGCAGCGCCTCGTCCGCGTCCCCACCGGTCTGCAGCAGCAGGTTCCGGTAGATGTCCATGAGCTGCTTCAGGAACGCCTCGTCGCCGGGGCTCGGACCCTTCCAATTCGTGTAGTCGAACCGCATGGCGGACTAATCCTCGCCCAGCCCCGACAGCATCTGCTTCAACAAGTCCTTGTAGCCCGTGGTGCCCGCGTCCGTGCGCTCGCGCGACAGCATGCTGCTCTGGTGCAGCCCTTCGAGCACCAGTTCCATGGCCACGGCGTGCTCCTCGGCGTCGCGCGGCTCCAGGTAGCGGGCCGCCAGGTCGGGCAGCCCCTTCACCTTCGCCAGCGCCGCCGCGAACTCCGCCTGCGGCACGTCGTCTCCCAGCTCGAGATGGTTGCCCGACGAGAACCACTCGAGCACCGGGCGGTATTCCTGTGTCGCGTGCGACTCGCTCTCTTCGGGTGGCGGCGCGCCGCGTCCGCGCACGCGGCGCGGCTTGAACGCGTCAGGGAAGCGCTGCGCGAACAAGGCCTTCACACCGCGTCCCAACAACGCGCGCGCGACGTTCAACGCGCCCTCCTGTTCGCCCTCGAGCACCAACTCGACCTTGCCGCTCACCGCGCTCACCGCCGATTGCAGATCGCACACGCGCGTCACGACGTGCTTCTCGCCTGTGGCGAGCCCGCGCCGCTCGGCATTGCTCACCACGTTCTCGAGGAGCGCGATGGTGAGCCGCGCGGACACGCCCGAGTTCTGGTCCACGTATTCGCTCTTGCGCGCCTGGATCGCCACTTCCTCCACCAGTTCACGCATGAACGAGGGCACGCGCACTTCCACGCCGTGCTTGCGATCGATCCACGACTCCTGCGCGGTGATGGTCATGCCCTGCTCTCGCGTGAGCGGGTAGTGCGTGAGGATCTGCGAGCTGATTCGGTCGCGCAGCGGCGTGATGATGTTGCCGCGGTTCGTGTAATCCTCGGGGTTCGCTGAGAACACCATGGCCACGTCGAGCGGGATGCGCACCGGGAAGCCGCGGATCTGGAAATCTTTTTCCTCGAGGATGTTCAACAGGCCCACCTGGATGCGTGGCTGAAGGTCGGGCAGTTCGTTGATGGCGAAGATGCCGCGGTTCGAGCGCGGGATGATGCCGTAGTGGATGACGCGCTCGTCCGAGTAGTCGAGCCGAAGCGTCGCGGCCTTGATCGGGTCGATGTCGCCGATCAGGTCGGCGATGGTCACGTCCGGCGTGGCGAGCTTCTCCTGGTAGCGCTCGTCGCGGTGCATCCAGCGGATCGGCGTGGCGTCGCCGTGCACGTCAAGCGCATGGCGAGCCGCGTGCGTGAGCGGCACCAACGGGTCGCTGTTCAACGGGCAACCCTCGATGGCCGGCGCCCACTCGTCCAGGAACTGGGCGAGCGAGCGCAGGAGCCGCGTCTTCGCCTGACCACGCAGGCCGAGCAGGATGAAGTCGTGCCGCGACAGGATGGCGTTGACGATCTGCGGCTCCACCGTGTGCTCGTAGCCCACCACGCCGGGGAAAAGCGGCTGGCGCGTGCGGAGCCGCGCGATGACGTTGGCGCGGAGCTCGTCCTTGACGGAGCGGTGCTGGTAACCGGCGGC
>JANNKI010000574.1:0-3661 GCA_031396225.1 bacterium
GCGATGCCGGCGAACAGCGCGTCGACCCGCCGCCGCGAGGCGCGGCAGAACGTGTCGGCGAGTTCGTACGCCGTGCGACCGCCCACCCCGCGCTTCACGTCGCGCTGCGCGCGCACGATGGTCGCGGCCATGGCGAACAGCTCGGCCCCCACGTCGACTGCCCGGAACAACAGCCCCTGCTTTCGTTCGAGCGCCGGACCGTTCAACACCATGAGATGGAGCAGCTGCCGCGCGAGTCGCCGCGACGTGCGTTCGATCCACTGCATGTGCCCCGCCATCGGCCCGAACTCGCCGTATTGCGGCCAGTGCCCCCAACCCAGCCAGCGGCTCGGATACCAACCGGCGTAGAACAGGCCGGAGCGCACGGCGCCCGACAGCCGGCGTGCGAACGGCACGCCCGGCATGACCACGTCGCCCGCGACTTTCAAGTGCACGTCGAGCGCCTCACGGGCGATGAACAGGCGCATCACCTGGTTCGAGCCTTCGAATATGCGGTTGATGCGCGCGTCGCGCATCACGCGCTCGAGCGGGATGGGCGCTTCGCCGCGCGAGGCCAGGCTCGGCGCGGTCTCGTAACCACGTCCGCCGCGGATCTGCATGGCGTCGTCGCAGAGCGCCCAACCGATGTCGGTGTTCCACAGCTTGCCGACCGCCGCCTCGAGCCGGATGTCGCTCTTGCCCTTGTCGGCGAGAAGGCAGCCCAGGTCGGCAACCGCCTCCATGGCGTAGGTGTCGGCGGCCATCTTCGCCAGCATGTGCGCCACGGCCTCGTGACGGCCCACGGGCTTGCCCCACTGAGCGCGCTCGTTCGCCCAGTGCCGGCAGATGCCCAGGCACCACTTACCCAGCGCCGCCATGGTGGCGGGCAGCGTGAGCCGGCCGGTGTTGAGCGTGATGAGCGCCAGCTTCAAGCCCTTGCCCTCGCCCCACAGCAGGTTCTCGCGCGGCACGCGCACATTGGTGAAGCGGATGACGCCGTTCTCGATGCCGCGGATGCCCATGAACTCGAGGCGGTGCGGCACCTCGACGCCGGGCCAGCTGGTCTCGACGATGAACGCCGTGATCGGGCCGGGCTTGCCGTCCTTCCCTGGCGTGCGCGCCATCACCACCATCAGCTCGGCGATGGTCCCGTTCGTGATCCACAACTTCTCGCCGTTCAGGATCCAGCCCGCGCCGTCGGCGGTGGGCATGGCCGTCGTGGTCATGCGCGCCGGATCCGAGCCGACTTCCATCTCGGTGAGCGCGAACGCCGAGATGGCGCCCTTCGCGAGCCGCGGCAGGAAGCGGTGCTTCTGCTCGGACGTGCCGAACATCTTGACCGGCCCGGGCACGCCGATGGACTGGTGCGCCGAGAGCAGCGCCACGAGCGGGCTGCTGACCGTGGACAGCAGCGACATGGCGCGGCAATAGGAGTACTGCGACAGCTCGAGCCCGCCGTATTCGCGCGGGATCTTGATGCCGAACGCGCCGATGTCGCGCAGGCCCTGGATGGTCTCCTCGGGGATGCGCGCGTCGCGCTCGATGCGCTCGGCGTCCACCTTCTCGCGCACGAAGCGCTCGAGCGTGGCCAGGAACCGCTCGGCGCGCTCCTGCTCTTCGGCTTCGGGCTCGGGCCATGGGTGGATGAGGCCCAGGTCCAGCTTGCCCAGGAACAGCTCGCGAACGAATGACGGCGCTTCCCAGGTGGTCTCGCGCGCGCCCTCGGCGACGGCGCGAGCCTCGTGCTCGCTCACGTGCGGCTTGATGGTCTCGCTCATGGGTTCCTCGGGTGGCGGCGCCGTCATGGCGCGGGCCGGCACGGGCGAATGTAGTCCCTCACCGAGCGGCCGCGCCAATGGTTCAAGGGATCGGAACAGGCCAGCGATCCACCCTCGTTCTCGGCATGATCGGCCGTCTACTGGAGGGTGCCCCCGACACCCCCGGAAGTGCTGTCGGGCGCGGCGGAATCGACGCGCCACAAGCCGCGCCTTCGCGCGCTCCTCGGCATCGAGCTCGCCTCCTTGCACCACGGTCATCCCGCGGCCAGCAGGCGCACTTCAAGAGGGTAGGTTGGCACGACACGCCAGATTGGACAGCGCGAAGCGCGCTAAGCCTGGACCGCGACCAGCCGCTCCCAGCCCGTGCCCTCGTGACCGAACCGGAACGCGCCGGGGTGGAGCGCCTCGGCGAGGCACTCCACGGCCTCGACGACGCGTGGCCCGGGGCGATTGAACAGCGCGTTGCCGTCGCCGAGGAACACACGGCCCTCACGCACGGCGCGCAGTCGCGTCCACTCCGGGTGGTTCACGAGTGGCCCCAGCTCGGCGCGCGTGCGGCCGAGGTCCATGCCGCACGGCGTCACCCAGATCGCGTCGGGGTCCGCGGCGGCCAGTTGCCCGAAGCCGATCGGTTCGGCGTGCCGACCGGCTTCGCCCAGCACGTCCACGGCGCCGGCCAGATCCAACAACTCGGGTGTCCAGTTGCCCGCCACCATGAGCGGTTCGATCCACTCGATGCAGGCAACGCGCGGACGCTCGCGACCTCGCGTGCGCTCGGCGATGCCGCGCATGCGCGCGCGCAGTCGCGTCACCAACTGCACGCCGCGCTCGGGCACGCCGAGCGCGCCCGCGATGGCGCGCATGTCGGTCCACACGTCGGCGAGCGCGTCGGGCCGCATGGACACGATGGCCGGCTTCGAGGGCAGGCCGACACGCACCGCCGCCTCGACGTCGCTCAGGCTCACGGCGCACACCTCGCACTGCACCTGCGTCACGATCAGGTCGGGCTTGAGCGCCGCGAGGCGTTCGTGATCCACGACGTACACCGAGAGTGCCCGCGACAGGATCGCGCGCACACCGCGGTCGATCTCCGCCGACGGCGCCGAGGCATCGAGGCGGGGTGAAGTCACAGCGGGCAGGCGCTTGACCCAGGCGGGCTGGTCGCACTCGTGCGAGCGGCCGACCAGGCGGTCCCCGCAGTCAAGGGCGCAGACGATCTCGGTTCCCGAGGCGAGCAACGGGACGACACGACGGGGTTCCAGGGGACCTCCGGGGCGGGCACCGGTCCCGGTCACGCGGGAGCACGCGGGGCCAGGCACAGGGGTCTCCGCCCTCCTGCTACTACCCCGTACCCGCGGATTCTCTCCCGCCCTCGTGCCGGCCCTTGCACCCGGTCCAGCGAGGTCGCGAGGGTCCAAGACGATGACCGGACAAGAGCTTGTCCGGTCGTCGCCGCTTCGGGTATCCTGCCGCGCCCTCCGGGATCAGGGACTCCCTGACCCGCGGGAACACTCACTCTCCCGCCGACCGGGCCGCCGCCGTCACCAACTCATCCCGCGTGGCCGCGGTTCGTCGGGCGCTCTGGCCTCCCGCCGGAGCCTCACTTATGAATCAGGAGCCGACGATGACCTTGTTCCGTGCCGCGGGTGAAGCCCTGCGGAGACTGACCCTGCCCGCCCTGCTCGCGGCACTGGCCGCAGCGGCCCTGCCTGCCGCGGTGGCCGCGAACGAGCTGGATCTGCAGCTCCCCGTGCTCGACCCCGCGCAGCGCCAATTGCTGATGATGGGCCTCGGCGTCTGCGTGCTCGGCATGCTGTTCGGCCTGGTGATGTTCAACCAGGTCAAGGCCATGCCGGCGCACAAGTCCATGCTGGACGTCTCGCACACCATCTACGAGACCTGCA
>JANNKI010000591.1:0-5465 GCA_031396225.1 bacterium
TGGAGCTGTTCGAAAGAGCGGACGTGGGCCACGCTGGCCCCGGTCATGATGGGGACATAGTAGCCGGCCGGCCGCTTGCCCGCCCTGAGCAGGGAGCCCATGAAACCCTTGTTCTGAGCCGATCCGTCGCCGAATACGGTATCCATTTCGATACCGTCCTCGATGTACATCATGTTTCCAGCCTCGGCGACCACCGCTTCCTTGGGATCGAGTTCGATCTTCACGAACTGCATGTCGTCGCCGAGGATCTCGTAGTCGATCTCGTGCATCGTGGCCATGTTCGAACGACTCCTCTCGCATGCGAGCGGCGGTGCCGCGCGCGCTGTTCGGCCGGTCGGCCGGGGTTCCGCGCCGGCGGTGCCGGTCACAGATACTGGATACGGAAGCCGCCCCCGCGAGTTGCGGCGGGGTCAGTCGGGGGCGAGCAAACCGTGCTCGCCGAGCAGCGACGAAAATCGCTCCAGGCCCTGCAAGTCCTCGGGCCCGAAACGGTAATGGAATCGGCGCAGGTAGCCCTCCAACTCGGGAGCGCTCCAGCCGGGGCCGGTCTCGCGACGGGCGATCTCGGGCAGCGACGCCAGGCCGGCGGCGAGCGAGGCTTCGAGGAAGGCGCGCAGGTCCGTCTTGAGCGTGGGCTCGAGTGCCGAGCGCACCACCCACGCCGCGTACACGAATGGCAGTCCGGTCCAGTCCAGCCAGTCGGCGCCCAGGTCGAGCGTATGCACGAATCCCTCGGGCGGACGGTTGCGCGTGCGCATGGCCTCGTCGCCGATCAACAGCAGGCCGTCGGCCTGCGATGGCTCGAGGCCGCGCACGAAGCGCACGTTCGAGAGCCCGCGTCGCACATTGAGCAACAGCTTGAGGAGCCGGATGCTGGTGGAGGTCTCGGGGGTCACCGAGATGAGCGAGTCTCCGAGCGCGTTGGCCGGGCGGCGCGAGAACAGCAGCACGCTCAGCACCGGACCGCGCGCCGCGACGCCCATGGGTGCGAGCATCTCGAAGCGATCCCGCAACCGCAGGTAGTCGCCGGTCGCCATGAGCCCCAGGTCCACGCTACCGGCCTCGGCCTCGCGTCCCAGGTCGCGTGGCCCCAGGTTGCGCACGGCGAACGGCGCGTCCGCCCACAGCGCGTAGAAAGGGGCGGCGTTTGCGTAGGGGATGCGCGCGGCGACGGTGGCGGTGCTCAAGCGTGGAGGGTTCATGGGGCACGGAAGATATCGCGCGGGCGGGGACGCGTCGAGTACCGAACCGCCCTCGGATCAGCCTTCCGCCAGTGCTCCGAGGAACGCCGCGCCGTAGCGCTCGAGCTTCACCGACCCCACGCCCGGAACGTCCAGCAGCTCCGCGGCGGAGCGCGGTCGGCGCTCGGCCATCCCGCGGAGCGCGGCGTCGCTGAACACGATGTAGGCCGGCACGCCTTCCGCGTCGGCCAGGCGCTTGCGCACCGCACGCAGGCGTTCGAACCGTTCGAGCGCGTCGTCCGACAGCGTGGCCGCGGCGGCCCCCGCGCCTCGCACACGGCCGGAGGCCGTGATCACCCCGGAGTCCATGACCAGCGAGTCGATGCCCTGCCCCGAGCACGCGTCGCACGCCGTGCCGCACGGCTCGAGTTTCTCGTCGAAGTGCGCGCACGCCGCCCGGTGGCGGCAGCCGCCGCCGTCGAGCAGGCGGAACAGTTCTACAGTCTTGCTCCGTGTCTCCTCGCGCAGCGCGGGATCCTCGACGCTGTCGAGGAACATGTCGTAGCCGATCACGTCCGCCCAGGAGAAGTACACGATGCACTGGCTCGGCAGCCCGTCCCGTCCCGCGCGACCGATCTCCTGCACCCACGCCTCGATGCTCCTGGGCATGTCGCGGTGCACGACCAGGCGCACATTGCTCTTGTCGATGCCCATGCCGAACGCGACCGTGGCCACGATCACGTCCACGTCGTCGCGTGCGAACGCGTCCTGGTGCCGGGCGCGCACCTCGTCCGCGAGGCCCGCGTGGTACGGCGCCGCCTTGATGCCGTTGGCGGCAAGAAACCCGGCCGTGGCTTCCACGCTGCGCCGGCTCATGCAATAGACGATGGCGCTCTCGCCCCGGCGCGTGCGCAGCAGCGCCAGCAGGTCCTTGCGAACGTTGCGCGCGGCCTTTACCCGGCCGTCGGTCACTTTGCCCGCGCCCTTCTTCACCGCGATGATGCGCAGGTTGGCGCGAAAGAAAGAGCCCTTGAATCCGTCCGGCTTGCGCATGCCGAGCTGGCGGATGATGTCTCCGGTCACGCGCCTCGTCGCGGTGGCGGTGAGCGCCAGCACCGGGATCTCGCCCAGTTCCTGCTTCAAGCCGGCGAGCTTTCGGTAGGCCGGGCGGAAGTCGTGGCCCCAGTGGCTGATGCAATGCGCCTCGTCCACCACCACCAGGCTCACCGGGCAATCGGCGATGACATTGCGCAGCGAACCCTCGAGCGCCTCGGGCGCCAGGTAGAGGATTTCGATCTCACCGCGCCGGAACGCGGCCAGCCGTGCGCGGCGCTCATCGAACTCGAGCGTGGAGTTCACGGTGGTCGCGCGGAAGCCCAGGCGCACGAGCGCGTCCACCTGGTCCTTCATGAGCGAGATGAGCGGCGAGATCACCAGCACCGCTCCGGGCAGGATGCGTGCCGGAATCTGGAACGTGAGCGACTTGCCGGCGCCGGTGGGCATGACGCCGATGCAGTCGCGGCCAGCGAGCACCGCGTCGATCAGGTGGCGCTGCCCGGGACGGAACTCGCGGTAGCCGAAGATGGCCTCGAGCACCTGCTGCGGGTCGGTGTAGCGCTGGCTGTGGAACAGCGGGGCGGTGGAGTCGAGCACGTGGTCTTCCCTGGCCGGGGCGGTGAACGGCGAGACGCGGTTACGAGTCCGGTCTCACCGTGGGCAGCCCGCGCTCGTTCCAGCCGCGCCAGCCACCGTCGAGCGACGTGACGTTGGTGTAGCCCATCCTCATCAGATTGTCCGCCGATAGCGCGCTGCGGAATCCGCCGCCGCAGTAGAGGACGACCGGGGCGTCCTTCTCGGGAACCGATTGCTCGATGTCGCGCTCGAGGACCCCACGGCCGAGGTGGTGTGCGCCGGGCAGGTGCCCCTGCGCCCACTCGGAGTCCTCGCGCACGTCGAGCAGGATGTAGCGCTCGCCCGCCTCGAGCCGTGCGAGGAACTCCTCGATCGTGAACTCCTTCACGCGGCGCTTCGCGTCCTCGACGAGCTTCCGGAAAGCGGGCGAATGCGTGTGCGCCATGGTTACGCCTGGGCGTTCGCGGCCGCTGGAGCGCGCGTCGCGGCCGCGGGCTCATCACGGCGGGGATACTCGCGAATGACCCTGTAGAGCGCGTCGCGCTGCACCGGGATCTTCCCGGCCTCGCGGATCATCTGCACCATGCCGGACTCGGCCATCCCGACCGGGCTCCTCGCCAGTGCGGCGTGCGCGATCTTCTCCTGACCGATGGTGCCGTCCAGGTCGCTGGCGCCAAAGTGCAGCGCGGCCGCCGCGGTGTCCTGCCCGAGCATGATCCAATAGCCCTTCACGTGGGGCACGTTGTCGAACACGAGCCGCGAGATGGCGATGGTCTTCAGGTCCTCGATCGCCGACGCCTGGCGCCGCACGAGGCCGGTCACCCCGGGCTGGAACGCCAGCGGGATGAACGCGAAGAAGCCCGGGGCGCGGCGTTCGAGGTCGCGCAGGTCGATCATGTGCTGCACGCGCTCGGCGTGGGTCTCGATGTGGCCGTAAAGCAGCGTGGAGTTGCTGGGGATGCCGAGCCGATGCGCCACCTCGTGGATCTCGAGCCATCGCCTGGCGCCGATCTTCTGGTGGAACAACTCGCGCCGCACGCGTTCGCTGAACACCTCGGCGCCGCCGCCGGGTAGCGCATCCAGTCCTGCGGCCTTGAGTTCGCCGAGCACCCACTCGGCGGGCTTCTTGGTGAGCCGGCAGAAGAAGTCGATCTCGACCGCCGTGTAGGCCTTGACCGAGAGGTCCGGCTTCTTCTCCTTCACCCAGCGGATGATGTCGAGATAGTCGTCGAACCGCCACTTGTGGTGGAGCCCGCCCACGATGTGGATCTCGGTGATCTCCGCGTCCACGTGCGAGAGGATCTGCTCCTTCGTCATCGTGTAGGCGCCGGGCGCGTCGGGCTTCTTGGCGTAGTCGCAGAACTTGCAGGCCAGCACGCACACATTCGTGGGATTGAGTTGACGATTCACGGTGAAGTACACGCGGTCGCCGTGCCGGTCGCGTGCCACGGCGTGCGCCAGCCGCCCGAGCTCCATGACCGGCGCGTCGAACAGCCGGACGCCGTCCTCCTGCGACAAGCTCTCGCCCGACAGCAACTTGCTTTGCGCGGCCTCGACGCCGGCATCGCGGAGGCGCAGTTCGGACACGTGGGTCAAGACAGCCCTCATCCTATGGGTGGGGGTTCGGACGAACCGCGGGAGTATAGCGGCGACGCCGCGCATCGTCATCCGGTCCGGAGCATCTGGAAGGGACCGCGCCGCTCGCGGAACCACCCCGAGTCGCATGCTAAGGTGCCCGCTCGCCCTTGCCCCGGAGTCCCGCATGTCCGCTGCCGCCCCACCCCGAGTCGCTCCCGCCCCGAGCAAGCCCCCCGTGAACATGCGCGCGCTCTGGCCGGACATCTGGGCGCTGGTGCGTCCGCGGCGCTGGATGCTCGGGCTCGGCCTGCTGCTCATGGCCGTGAATCGCGTGAGCGGCCTGGTGCTGCCGTGGTCCGCCAAGTCGCTCATCGACGACGTGATCGGAAAGCGCCAGGCCGAACTCCTGCTGCCGCTGGTCAGCGGGGTCGTGGTCGCCACGGTCATCCAGGGCGCCACGTCGTTCACCCTGACCCAACTGCTCTCCAAGGAGGCGCAGCGGCTGATCGCCGAGATGCGCGCCCGGGTGCAGGCGCACATCTCGCGGCTGCCGGTCTCGTACTACGATTCCAACAAGACGGGGTCGCTCGTGTCGCGCATCATGAGCGACGTGGAAGGCGTGCGGAACCTGATCGGCACGGGTCTCGTGGAGTTCGTGGGTGGGCTGCTCACCGCCGTGCTGTCGCTGGCCGTGCTGCTTCGCATCAACGCGATGATGACCATCATCACTGCCGCCGTGCTGCTGGGGTTCACGTTCATCCTGAACCGCGCATTCACCACCATGCGCCCTATTTTCCGCGAGCGCGGCAAGATAACCGCCGACGTGCAGGGACGACTCACCGAGTCCCTGGGCGCGGTGCGCACGGTAAAGGGCTATCACGCCGAAGAGCGCGAACAGGGTGTATTCGCTGCGGGCGTGAAACGTCTGCTCGACAACGTGCTCGCCACGCTCACGGCGCAGTCGGTGATGCAGCTGTCGAGCTCGCTGCTGCTGGGCTTGGTCGGCGCCATCATTATGTTCGTGGGCACGCGGCACATCCTCGACGGCACGCTCACGCTGGGCGGCTACTTCAC
>JANNKI010000595.1:0-5158 GCA_031396225.1 bacterium
CGCACGCGCCTGCGCCGCCCTGCGCTGCGCTTCCTCGCGCTTGTGGCGCATGAAGTCGGTCCCGTACGTTTACTCGGCGGTGTATTGGTTGTGCGCGCGACACCGGAGCCGTATCCCGGCCGCACCCACCTGCGCGGCGTGCCCCGCCTGGCCTCCGCGTGCGACCGGGTCCACATGGTCGAATTCCAAGCGTGTGCGCGCTTCGCACCGCTTCGCACCGCTTCCCGCGGTCACTCTTGAACGTGCACTGGCCGCCATCGCGCTGCCAGACCTTGCGTCGGACGTCGGCGGGGACATGCCGCACGCTCTCGGACCGACGCCGCGGGCCCGGGCGGCTGGTCGCGGCGAGCTTGCGCTTCTCGAGCTGGGCGAGCAGCGCGTCGAGGGCGCGGTCGAGCACCTCGGCGATGTCCCCCGACGGAAGTGCATGCCCGAGTAGCTCCTGGGCGCGGCGCAGCTTGTCGTGCGTGGCCTGGTCGATGGTGACCTGGAGCGCGAACTGCTCCGGCGAGAGCGGCGCGACTCTGGCTCGCGGGGCGGTGGGAAGTGGATCCATCCGAAGGGGCATTTCCGCCGCAACGGATGGGACAATTGGCCGTACGGCCAGTTGGTCGCCCGAGCGGCGTGCGCTCACGGCCTGCACGAGGCTCGGCACGTCCGGCCGCGGGAAACGTTCCGCGAGCACTACCTCGATCTCGGCGTTGCACTTGTGCGCGGCCGCGGACAGGAGCTCATCGGCCGTGTCCGGCCTCAGGTAGGGCGCCAGCAGCAGCAGCCCGCTGAGGTTGAGCCGGCCCTCGGCCAGCGCGGCGAACAGCGCAGGGAACTCCCGGGCGGTGCGGGCCGCCCGGATGCGCTTGAACGCCGCGTCCTCGGACAGATGCAGCTCGCCCAAGCACCAGGCGAACATGGACGGGTAGGCCGCCGGCAGGTAGAGCTTGCGCTTGTCGACTTCGGCGAGGTGGGCCAGGAGGGTGGCGGTCGTGGAACGGTCCTGCGAGACGATGGCCGCGAGTTCACGCAGCAGGACGTGATCGGCAAGGTGGCCCAGCGAGTAGTTCTTCATGGCGGGTCTCCGCGAGGGCGAGCATCGCGGGGGCACATTCTTTATAGCACGCGTGTTCGCGGCGCTCGCAGAGCCGCGGAGTGCGCGCCGAACGCCTCACGACGAAAGTTTTCTCGGCAGTGCAGGCTCCGGGCCGTCGGCGCGCAACCTGCGCACGCTGGCGTGCGACCAGCGGAACACCCGCGCGACGCGGATGGTCGGGTCCCTGAGGCTGTCAAACGAATTCGTTGCGCTCAATACGACCGGCGCCCATCCGGGAGTGCCAAAGCCGCGAGTCGAGCGGCTGACGGCAGCCAGAGGGCGAACCAGCCTTGCACCTCTCAAGCCACCGACCCCATTCCCGGAACACTTCCGAAGCGTCTATAGTTCACGAGTTGGTCGTGGCCGGATGATGCTGATCTGACCTGTGCGCGCAGACTCCAGGAGGCTCCCAATGGCGAACGATTCAACAAGTGGCCCTAAGCGGATGGAAGTCTCCGACCTGGTTTTCGGCGCCGGTTGGGTGAGCTACTTGGTGGCGCTCGACATGGCGACTTCGCAGGGGGCCGTGAACGCGTTGAACGGCCTCGCGGCCGCCCTCATGGGCGCCTCCGCCGGCATGGCCTGGCAGTCAGGCCGTCCGGGACGTGCGGCTCTCTTCGGCGCTCTCGCCGTGGTGCGCGCCGTGCTCGGGCCGCCAACTGTTTCTCCGCACTCCTCGCTCCACATCGCAGCCGCCTGGATCATCATCGGTCTTTGGGTGGTTGCCGTGATGATCACCTTCGCTCGACGCCGAAGGCACGACGCCTCCGCCGCACCGATCGCCGGCTGACGCACCACGAACCCTCATCACCTCGCTCCCGAAGCAGGGGAGGACCCTATGCTCGAACGACTCGTCATCCGTGACCTCGCGCTGGTGGAGCGCGCCGAGATCGCGTTCGGGCGCGGGCTCCACGCCGTCACGGGCGAGACTGGTGCGGGCAAGTCGCTCACGGTGGATGCGCTGGCGCTGGTCGTGGGCGGCCGCGCGGATGCCGACATCGTGCGCGAAGGCTCCAAGTCGTGCGTGGTCGAGGCCGAGTTCCGGCTTGCGGGCGAGACGGCCAAGCGCGTGGCCGAGCTGCTCCGCCAGTGGGATCTCGAGCTGGATGACGACACGCTGATCCTGCGCCGCGAGATCTCGGCCGAGGGGCGGAGCCGCGCGAGTGTCAACCAGTCGAGCGTCACCCTCGCCAATCTGAAGCGCCTGGGCGAACAGCTGCTCGACCTGCACGGCCAGCACGAACACCAGAGTCTGTTGCGTGAAGGCGCGGCACTCGCCACGCTCGACCGGCTCGCGGCCCTCGAGCCCGAGCGAGCCAGGTATGCCGACGCGCTCGCGGCGTTGCGCGAGGCCGAGGGCGAGCTGTCACGGCTTCGCGAATCGCTCGCCACGTTCGCCGAGCGGCGCGACTACCTGTTGATGGCCGCCACCGAACTGGACGAAGCGCAGCTGCGAGCGGGAGAGGGAGAGGAGCTCAAAGCGGAGGCCGCGCGCCTCGCCCATGCTGACCGGCTGCGCGAGCTGGTGACGCTCGCGGGCGACAAGCTCTCCGAAAGCGACGGCGCGGCCGTGGACGCGCTGGGTGCGGCGCGCCATGCCATCGAGCAGGCTGCGGCACTGGATCCCTCGTTGGCCGAAGCGCTCGCCCAGTTGACCGAGGCGGGTATCGCCGCTCAAGAGGCCGTGCGCGCGCTCGGGGCCTACCTGAGCCACCTCGAGGCCGACCCCGAACGGCTCGAGGTGGTCGAGGCACGGCGCGAGCTCCACGCAAGGCTCACGCGCAAGTATCGCAGGCCGCTCGCCGAGCTGATCGTGTGGCGCACGGAGCTGGCCAACGAACTCGCGCACGGCGACGACGCCGAGGGGTCGCTCGCACGGGCCGAGGAACGCGTGTCGAAGACCGAGGTGGCCCGCCTCGCGGCGGGGAAGGTGCTGTCGCGCAAACGTCAGGCCGCGGCCCGTGAGTGGTCGGCGGCGCTCACCCGGGAACTGGCACCGCTCGGGTTCCCGCATGCGAAGGTGGCGTTCGAGGTGGCGGCCGTCCTGGACGGTCGGCCCGCGCCGCACGGGCTCGATGAGGTCACGCTGGCGTTCACGGCGAATCCCGGCGAGCCCTCCCGCCCGTTGGCGCGGATCGCCTCGGGAGGCGAGCTGTCCCGCGTCACGCTCGCGCTCAAGTGCGCGCTGCAAACCCGTGACCGCGTTGACCTTCTCGTGTTTGACGAAGTAGATTCCGGCATCGGTGGTGCTGTCGCGCAGGCGGTCGGAGAGCGGCTCCGGAGCCTGGCCCAGCATCGTCAGGTCGTCTGCGTCACCCACCTGCCCCTGATCGCGGCCCTGGCCGGGCACCACCTGGCGGTGTCCAAGCACGTCGCCGGCGGTCGGACCACGGCTCGAGTCTCGGTGCTCGAGCCTGCCGAACGCGTCGAGGAACTGGCGCGCATGCTCGCGGGCGAGCGGGTCACGGAGACGACCCGCCGGCAGGCGCGCGAACTGCTCGCCGCGCCGACCGCCGTGAAGTGAGCCGCACCGGCCACCGGCCGGGGCGGAGCGCGAGACCCGTCGCAGTCCCACGCCGGAGGCGTGGCCCACCGAAATGCTCGTCCCGACCCGTGCCGAGTTCCACGCCCTCGCCAAGACCGGCAAGTTGGTGCCGGTCTATCGCGAGGTGTTCGCGGACCACGACACGCCCGTGTCGGCGTTCCGCAAGATCGACGACGGGCCCTATGGCTTTCTGCTCGAGAGTGTCGAGGGCGGCGAGAAGTGGGGCCGGTTCTCCATCCTCGGCAGTCGTCCCTCGAGTGTGTTCATCGCGCGCGGCGGCAAGGCCGAGTTGCACACGGGCGGGAAAGTCACGCCGCTCAAGGGAACGCCCGTGGAGGAACTGGGCAAATTGTTGAAGTCACATCAGGCCGTGGCGCTGCCGGGCCTGCCGCGATTCTGCGGTGGGGCGGTGGGCTACCTGGGCTACGACGCCGTGCGCTGGTTCGAACGCCTGCCCGACCAGGCGAAGGATGAGCTGCACCTGCCCGACGCCATGTTCCTGTTCGGCGACGTGGTGAGCGTGTTCGACAACCTCACGCACACGATGAAGGTGGTGACGCACGCACGCGGTGGCGATGACCCGGACCAGGCTTACGATGCGGCCGTGGCGCGGTTGAACGCCGAGGTGGAGCGTCTGCGCAAACCACTCGCCTGGATCGAGCCGCCGGCGTGGGGCGAGGCGAGCGAGCCCCGCTCCACCATGACGCGCGAGCAGTTCATGCTGGCGGTCGAGGCCGCCAAGGAGCACATCCGCGCGGGCGACATCTTCCAGGTCGTGCTGTCGCACCGCATGAGCGCCGACGTGTCGCAGCCGCCGTTCGAGGGCTACCGTGCGCTGCGCGTGACGAACCCGTCGCCCTACATGTACTTCCTGCGCATGGGCGAGTTCGCCATCGTCGGAAGCTCGCCCGAGGTGCTCGTGCGCCGCACCGACAGCCTGATCGAGGTGCGCCCCATCGCCGGCACGCGGCCGCGAGGCCGCGGGCCCGACGAAGACCGGGCGCTCGAGGAGGAGCTGCGCGCGAACGAGAAGGAGCGCGCCGAGCACGTCATGTTGGTGGACCTGGGCCGCAACGACGTGGGACGCGTGGCCGAGTTCGGCACGGTAGAAACCAACGAGTACATGGCCGTCGAGCGCTACTCTCAGGTCATGCACCTCGTGTCGAACGTGCGTGGTCGCGTGAAGGGTGAACTGGCGCCCCTGGACGCCGTGCGCGCCACGTTCCCAGCGGGAACGGTGTCGGGCGCCCCAAAAGTCCGCGCCATGGAGATCATCGACGCGCTGGAGCCGGTGCGCCGGGGCATCTACGCCGGCGCGGTCGGGCACTTCGACTACCATGGCAACCTGGACCTCGCCATCACCATTCGCACGCTCGTCTACGCGAACGGCCGCGCGTACTGGGGCGTGGGGGCGGGGATCGTGGCGGACTCGGATCCGCAGGGCGAGTGGGACGAGACCACGGCGAAAGGTCGCGCGCTGTGGATGGCGGTGCAGCGGGCCGAGCGGGGGGCGCGGTGATCGCGGT
>JANNKI010000430.1:0-3878 GCA_031396225.1 bacterium
TCCTCGCTGGCGCCGCACCCAAGTGGCAGGCGAGAGACGACGTCTACCAGGTCGGACAGCTCCTCGGCATGCTCATGCGCGGCGACGCGGACACGCGTGTGCGCACGAAGGAGGTGCGCGAGCTCCCGTGCAGCGACCACAAGCGCCTGCGAGAGCAGGGCCACAAGATCACGCTGCTCGACGAGCGGAAGTTCTGGCGGCTCGTGACGAAGCGGTGAGCGCGGGCCGCATAGACCGACGCGCCCGGAGCGGCTCGGCCCCCGGGCGCGTCGGCGTCCAGCGTTCGCCTCAGCGGGTGATCACCAACCTCCGTCCGAAGCGCTCGCCATTGGCTTCCACGCGCATCACGTAGAGCCCCGCGTTGACGCTGCGGCCGTGCACGTCGGTGCCGTTCCAGGCCAACGTGTGCACGCCTGCGCCGCGCGACTCGTCGGCGACCACCGCGACCAGCCGGCCGGCGACGTCGTGCACCGTGGCGCGCACCCAGCCCTCCCGCGGTAGCTCCACCGAGAGGCGCGCGCCTTCGCGAGCGGGATTGGGTGCGAACGTACTTACGCGCAGCGCCGACGGGGGGGCCGAGCGCGGCGTATCCAATGTGGGCTGCTGGCCGCCCACGAAGTTCGCCTTGGCCGTGGTCGAGCCCGACATGCCGGCGAACGGGCCGCCGGGCGCCCCGATGAAGTCGAGCCGGTAGGTGATGTCGAAGAAACTGTCCACCGCCCAGTCCCCGGTTGCCTGCTTCGTGTAGGACGTGTGCCCGGGGCTCGGCAGGCCGAAGCCGGTGCCGGCCGTGATGCGCAGTAGATCGAAGTCGGGATCACCCACCGGGATCTGGCCGTTCGTCTGCCAGACGAGCGTCTCGAAGTGTTGCGTGGGATCGCCCGGCGTGCGTGGCGCGGTGTACGTCTCGAACGGGCCGACCATTCCAAACACGCGCTGGTACCCGGCAAAGATCCCCGTGCCGTGCAGCGCGAGGCGGTACTGCACGTCCGACACCTGCATCTCGCCGCCCAGCAGTCCGCCAGGAGCCGCGCTGATCAGCGAGAGCGGGACGATCTCGACGTCCACGAGCAGGGGCGAGCCGATCGGCATGCCGCTGATCAACCCCTCCGCGTGACGCACGCTCGCATAGGGCGAGCCGCAGAACGGTGGGAAGTCCGCGGTGCCGGCACCGTTGTCTGGCGCATTGCATGTTCCCTCGCGCTCGTGGCCCTTCTGCGCGCGCGACTCACCGGTTGTCGAGCCGGACAGTCCCGCGAGCGGGCCGCCGGGAGCGCCGACCATGTCGATCCGGTAGGTGATGTCGAAGAAGCTGTCGATCGACCACAGCCCGCCGGGTGCGTAGGTGAGCGAAGTGTGCCCGGGTGTCGGCATGCCGAAGCCGGACCCGCTCGAGATCCGCAGCAGATCGAAGTTGGGGTCGCCGAGGATCTGGCCGAACTGCGTGTTCAGCTCCGCCGGCATGCCCTGGTGCGAGAACAGGCTCATGGGCGGCCCCAGGTCGCGATTCCACTGTGTCGGCATGGCCCCGAAGTAGTTGAATCCGGCAAGACTGCCCTCCCCGTACAGTTCGAGCGCGAGCGTCTCGGTGTTGTCCATGGTCGACCCGCCGAGCGTGCTGCCCGGCCCGAAAACCGGAGGAACTGGGTCCACGAACCAATTGAGCCGCCCGACGATGAAGTCGCCGCTCCCGAATGCGCCCTCCCACACGATCACGTCGTTGAGCGTCATGAGTTGCGAGAGCGGCTGGTGGATGTCAGCCGTGGCGCCACCGTTGTCAGGCACGAGCAGCGGATCGATCCACGCGCGGCCCGCGCGCTGACGATGCTCCGACACCGTGCTGCCCGACATTCCAGTGAACGTGCCCCCCGGAGCTCCCACGAAATCGACGCGATAGGTGATGTCGAAGAAGCTGTCCACGTGCCAGTCACCGCTCGAGTGCTGCGTGAGCGTCGTGCGCCCCGGGCTCGGCAAGGCGAAGTCGGTGCCGGCCACGATACGCAGTAGATCGAAGTCGGGATCGCCGACGATCTGTCCGAACAACTGAAACAGGTCGATGGCGAAGTTCTGCGGATTCATGCCCGGTACCTGGGGCCCCGCGTGGAAGATCCCGACGCCGATCGGCATATTGATCGTGCGGGAGAACCCCGCGAACGCGCCGGTGCCCGTGATCTCGAGTCCGATGCGTCCGTCCACCGTCGTCGCCTCGCCGCCAAGCGATCCACCCGCACCGTCCGAGACGATCGAGAGATCGAAGATACGGAGGCTGCCGACGAGAGACGATCCGGAAGGGAGGCCGCTACTGATCAGCAGGATCCCGTTGTGGCTACTGAAGCCGCGCGGACAGTCGGGCGGGAAGCCACCGTTGCCGCTGGGATCCGAAACGGAATAACACGGCATCGTCGACCACGCGGGCTGCGCCGATGCGCTGGCGGGGAGAAGCGCGCCGCAAGCGGACAGCACCAGGAGTGCGCGGAGCAGGAATTGGCCCGGCGGCGCGAAGGTGCGGATCATCCGCTTCGATCGGGGAAGGGGTACCGAGGAGCCCATGGGCCTCCTCCTTCGCTGACGAAGCCTCAGGCGCGGACCTGTCGGAAAGCTCCCGGTCGTGCCGACGGCGTGACGAGGGGGACTCGCGGCCCGCGGCCCGCAGCTTGAACCCTGGTCGGCGACTCGACGCTAGCACGGAAACTTCGCGCCCGGTCGTGAATTCCGCGGGCGCCGAGGGTCTGCCTGGCACCGCTTGAGGCTCCTCGTCGGCGGCAGGCGCTCCGGCGAAGGCGTCGACCGGTCCGGGAATTTCGCGTTGATACTGTCGTGGGGCCGGGCGGATACTGCGGCGCGTCTTTGACGACCACCGAGGCCGAATGTCGCGCGCGACGTCCCGGTCACGCAGCGAGGGAGGAGCACATGACGAATCTGCAAGCCACTCAGCTCGAAGGATTAAAGGGCAGTTTCAAGGGCGAGATCGTTCTCCCGAGCGACGGCGCTTACGAGAGCGCACGCAAGATCTGGAACGCGATGATCGACAAGCGCCCCGCGGTCATCCTCCGCTGCGCCACCACCGCGGATGTCGTCAGCGCCGTGAACTTCGCTCGGGAAGCCGGACTCCCCGTCGCGATCCGCGGCGGCGGCCACAACATCGCCGGCAACGCCGTGTGTGACGACGGCATCGTGATCGACCTTTCGCAGATGCGCGCCGCCAGGGTCGATGCTGCTGCCCGCCGCGTCACCGTTGAAGGCGGCGCCACGCTGGCGGACTTCGACGCCGCGACCCAGGCGCACGGTCTCGCCACGCCCCTCGGCATCAACTCCACGACCGGTGTGGCGGGGCTGACGCTCGGGGGCGGCTTCGGTTGGTTGAGCCGCAAGTACGGCATGACCGTGGACAACCTCGAGTCGGCCGAGGTGGTGACCGCGGCCGGCGAGGTGGTGCGAGCCAGCGCGTCCGAGCATCCCGACCTGTTCTGGGCGCTTCGCGGCGGCAGCGGCAATTTCGGCGTGGTCACCCGCTTCGAGTTCCGGCTCCATCCGGTCGGCCCCGAACTGTTGAGCGGGCTGATCGTCTACCCGATCGCCGCGGCGAAGTCGGTGCTCCAGCAGTATCGCGAGTTCGTGGCGAGAGCCCCGGACGAGTTGACCGTGTGGACCGTGCTTCGCCAAGCCCCACCGTTGCCGTTCCTGCCCGAACAGTTCCACGGCAAGGGGATCGTCGCGTTGGCGCTGCTCTATGCCGGTGACCCGAAACAAGGCGAGCGGCTGATCGAGCCGCTGCGCAGGTTCGGCACGCCCATCGGGGAGCATGTTGGGGTGCAACCGTACACCGCCTGGCAACAGGCGTTCGATCCGTTGCTCGCGCCCGGATCACGCAACTACTG
>JANNKI010000034.1:0-1969 GCA_031396225.1 bacterium
GCGGAGCGGGCGTTGCTCGCGCGCGCCGATCCGGCACTCCACGGGCAGCTGCTTCTCGGCGCGTGCGGCCGCGAACGCCTCGGCCGCCGCCGCGTCGGGCGCGCTCGAGTCGGACGTCTGGAGCACCAGCACCGGCGGCGCGATGCGCGCGGCCACGACGAGCGGCGAGCGCGCGTCCTGCGCCACGACTGCCTGCAGCTCAGGATGCCCGGCGGCCACGAGCAGTGCCGTGGTGCCGCCGTCGCCCAGGCCCCAGATCGCAAGGCACTTGGCGTCCACACCGGGCTCACGCGCGAGTCGGGCGAGTGCGGCGTCCACCGCCGCCACGCTCGCGGGCCCCGCGCGATCCGCGCTGCCGGTGGAACGACCCGCACCCGGCAGGCTCACGAGGCTCACCGCGATGCCTCGGTTCACCAGCAACCGCGCCCAGCGGAGCGTGCTACGCGCGCCCACGCCCGCCGGCGGCACGTAGAGCACGCCGGGCGCCGGCCGTGCGGCCTCGTCGGCCGCCATGTGCACCACCTCGACCTTCTGGCCACTCACGTCCAGCACCGTGGCGGGGTGGCGGTCGTAGAGCGCGTTGCCCGCCACTAGGGCGGTCGCGCTCAGCGCGTGCACCTGCTTCTTCGCGTCGTGCAGGTAGAGCCGGAACGTGAGCGTGCCGCGCTCGAAGTCTGCGGGCGCGTTCCAGTCGAGCCCGGTGGATTCGCGCGCCCCCGCCGGTGCGATCACTCCCACCAGCGCATTGAGCGACGTGGTGCCGCTCTTGGGCGCCACGCCCGCGTCATCGTCCGTCGAGCGCCAGTCGAGGAACAGGCTGTCGGCGTAGAGCCCCCACTCCGCCGGGTTCTCCACCACCAGGCCCGCTCGCCACACTCCGGTCGTGTCCGCACGCAACGTGTCGGGCAGCACCCTGAACGTCGGTCCGCCCGCGCGCGAAACGCAGGGCAGCGAGAGTGCGAGCAAGCATAGTTGGAGTACACGGCGCATTCGGGGGTCCGCCTTCGCAGGGGTGGGAGCGCTGCAATTGTAGCGGAGCGCGGGCATCAGCGCACGACGAGCCTGCGCAAAGCCGCCTCGTTCCGTTCGATCCGCGCCGCCCGCTTGAGCCCATCGAGTAGCGATCGTATCCGCCGTTCGCTCTCGACCTCGTACCAGGCCCGTTCCACCTGGCTCCGCACGTCCGCGAAAGCCTGGCGACTGCGCTCGTCCAGCGACAGCACCTTGAACACGCGCCAACCCGATGCCACCTGGTCGGGCCCCGCCACGCCGTTCACCCCCGTCCGCACCGACTTCAGGTACAGCGCGCTGTCGCTGGCCATGGTGGCGACATGCGTGTAGCGCACGCCGCCGCGTTGCGCGCGGAACGCCAGGCTCTCGGCCTCGCCCGGCACCCTGAGCCGCCGCGCCATGCTGTCGGCGCTGCGCGAGTTGTCGAGCGTGAGCAGCACCAGCACCGCGCGCGCCGGGCGGTCGAAGTCGGCCAGGTGCGCTTTGTAGTGGCGCTCGAGCGTGAGCGAGTCGGTGGGGATCTTCTCGATCACCTCGCGCTGGAGGAAGCTCGTGACCGCGTGGTACTCGCGCCGATCGGCGATCACCGCCGCGACCTCGTCGCGCTGTTCCAGCTTCGGGTCGGCGGCGGCTTCGCGCACCACGCGCTCGAACAGGCTGTTCTGCACCAGCGCCTTCACGCCTTCGTCATCGGTGACCCGCGGGCGGTACACACTCGAGAGCCGGCGCCAGTCGGCCAGCAGCTCGGCCACCCTGAACTCGCCCAGCCTCGAACGAGCCAGCACCCTGAGCGTCTCGGCGGCCGGCACCTTGGGCACCATGGCCGCGATCGCCAGCTGCTCGCGCGGGCTCATCGCGGAGGTGGGCTGCGGCAACTCGGCGAAGTAGCTGCCCACGACCCTGAGCAACCCGGTGTCCCACACCGGGCGGAGCTCGGCCATCAAGCTCTCGCGTGCGG
>JANNKI010000436.1:0-12070 GCA_031396225.1 bacterium
TTCGATCGACGCGCTGTTCAGGGAGACTTCCGCGTGAGCGCGAGCCGTTCGCCACGCGCGCTGCTTCTGCTCGCGGCCAAGGTGCTGGTGAGCGTCCTGCTGTTCGCATGGGCGTTCGGCCGCGTGCAATGGTCGTCGATCGGCCCGGTGCTGGAGCACGCGTCGCCGACGTGGATCGCGGCGGCGGCAGGGTTGTTGTTCGCGAGCCATCTGTTGGCCTCGTACCAGTGGAGCCGCCTGCTGCGCGCTTCCGGAATCGAGATCCCCCTCTGGAAGGTGATCTCCTATTACTACGTGGGTCTCTTCTTCAATAACTTCCTGCCGGCGAACGTGGGTGGAGATTTCGCGCGCACGTTGGATGTGGCGCGCTCCGGGCCTTCGCGGCCCACCGCACTCGCCACGGTGCTGCTCGATCGGCTCATCGGCACGGTGGCGCTGGGCGGCGTGGCGGTGGTGAGCACGCTGCCGGCCATCGACCACTTCCACCTCGCGGCCGCCTACTGCGGCGTGCTCGCGTTCTTCGTGGCGGCGGTCCTCATGCTGCGCGCGGTGCTCGAGCCCCGCGTGCTGGCGACGCTCGAACGCGCGCTCGCCGCGGTGGGGCTGGCGCGTCTCGCTCCGGCGCTGGACGAACTGTCCGCCCGCCTCGCGGCGTTTCGCGGACAGCGACGGTTGTTATTGCAACTCCTTTGCATTGCGCTCGTCGTGCAGGTCATGCGCATCGGCGTGCACGTGCTGTTCGCGCGGTCCCTGGGGCTCCAGGTGCCCGTGGCCTACTTCTTCCTTTTCGTGCCGTTGGTGGCGGTGATAGTCTCCCTGCCCATCTCGTTGAACGGCATCGGAGTACGCGAGGGTGCCGGCATCCTGTTGTTCGGCCTCGTCGGCCTGGACCGCACCAGCGCGTTCGCGCTCCAGTTCGGCACCTATCTCGTCGCCGTCGGGGTCAGCCTGATCGGCGGGCTGGTGTTCCTGGCGCGCATCCCGAGCCGGCGGGCGAGAGCCCGGAGTCCACGGAGGTCCACCGAATGATCCCGACCCAGCGCCTCGCCGCGCTGATCTCGGTGCTCGTCTTGTTCTTCGCTGCAGCGGTCTACTTCCTCACGCTCACTCCCACGGTTCCGTTCTGGGACTCCGGCGAGTTCATCGCGGTGGCCACGATCCTCGGCGTTCCCCATCCTCCGGGAACGCCGTTCTACGTGTTGCTGGGGCGCATCGCCACGCTCGTGCCATGGGCGAGCATCGCCCAGCGCGTGAACGCGCTGTCGGCCGTGGCGGCGGCGCTTACCGTGTTCCTCACCTACCTGTCGACACTGCGACTGATCCGGCTGGCGCAGGGGACGGACCGCAAGCCGTGGCACGAACCGGTCGCCATCGTGTCCGCGGCCACGGGCGCATTGCTGCTCGCGTTCTCCGACGCGTTCTGGGAGAACTCGATCGAGGCCGAGGTCTACCAGCTCATGAGCCTCGCGCAGATCCTCGTGTTCTGGCTGGGCTTGCGTTGGTGGGAGGCGCACGACCGCAAACCCACCGTGGGCCCGCTGCTGCTCGCCACCTACATCATGTGGCTGTGCGTTGGACTCCACCTGGGCGTGGGCATCATGGGCGCGCCGCTGCTCGTGCTGGTCTTCCTGGTGGACCGCTCCGTCGCGGTGCTGTTCCTGATGCCGTTCCTCACCCTGTTGCGCGTGCCCGCGGGCCTGGAACAGATGGCCGCCTCGGTGATCGTGCTGTCGGCGGCGACCGCGGCGGTGATGGCCTGGCGCAAGAAGCTCAACGGCTGGGTCGCGCTGGCGGGCGCGGCGATGTCCCTGCCCGGCCTGAGTGTGGCGAACTCCGATGCGAACTTCACGCCCGGCCTGGCGGTGCTCACGGTGATCGCCGTGATCGGCCCGATGCTGTGGCTGGCGCGCAGCCAGCGCGAGGGCCGCGTGTTGTTGCTGGCGCTGTTCCTGATGGGGGCCGGCTACTCCACGCACCTCTACCTGCCCATCCGCGCCGCGCAACACCCCGCCGTCAACGAGAACGCCCCCGCAACGTGGGACAAGCTGCGCGACCTGCTCGAGCGCAAGCAATACGGCGAGATGAACCCGTTCGTCCGTCGCGCCCCGCTCAGCGCCCAGCTCGACAAGGAGTACCTGCGCTATTTCCGGCGCCAGTGGATCCTCGTGGGCCCCGACGACTACTCGCGGCTCCAGCAGTCGCGCGCGGCGCACCGAGATGCCCAGGGCCCGGTCGCGATGTTCTGGAACCTGGTTCACAACCTGTGGCTGTGCTTCCCGCCGGGAGCGTTCCTGCCGCTGCTGCTCGGACTACTCGGCGGCTGGTGGCAGTACCGTCGCGAGAAACGCTCGTTCCTGCTGACGTTCGCTTTTCTCGGGCTCTCCACCGCCGGGATGATCTTCTTCCTCAACTTCTCCGGCAGCGAGGTGCGCGACCGCGACTACTTCTTCCAGAGCGGTTTCCACGCGTTCGCGCTGTGGATCGGCCTGGGCGTCGCGCGGCTGGTGGAGTGGGTGCGCGAGTCGTTCGACGAGCAGGGCACGCAGCGGTGGGTCACGGTGGGGGCGAGCGGCTTGCTCGCCGTGCAGCCGCTGCTGCTGCTCGCGAATCTCTGGCATACGCACGACCGGAGCGGCAACTACATCGCTCGGGACTACGCCTACAACATGCTCGCCACGCTCAAACCCAACTCCTACATGTTCACGAACGGCGACAACGACACGTTTCCGCTCTGGTATATCCAGGAGGTGGAGGGCTTTCGCAAGGACGTGCGTATCGTGAACCTGAGCCTGCTGAACACCGACTGGTACATTCGCCAGCTTCGAGACGAAGAGCCCAAGGTGCCCATCGCGCTAGACGACCGCACCATCGACATGCTCGGCGCGGGCGCGTTCCAGGACGATCAGGGCCGCATCATCTACACGAATGAGTTCATGGTGCACCACGTGCTGGAGCAGTCGAAGCGCGACAGCGGCTGGGTCAAGCAGCCGTACTTCGCGGTGACGGTGCCGAACGATTTCGGCTACGGCCCCTACTTCCGCCAGGAAGGCATCGTGCAGCAGGTGATGCCCGACAGCCAGCAGGGCGGCTTCGACGAGGTCGCCACGCGCAAGGCGCTGTACGAGACGTTCCGCTATCGCGGGCTCGTCACGCCCGACGGCTCGTGGGACGAGAAGGTGTTCAAGGACGAGAATGCCCAGAACCTGTCGAAGAACTATGCGTTCGCGCACATGCAGCTGGCGCTCCATTACCGCCGCATGCGTGACTATCCGCGCGCGATCGCCGAGATGGAGCGCGTGGAACGCATGTTCCCCGAGTGGGTCGAGATCCAGCTTCCGCTGGGCGGCATCTACCTCTCGGCCGGCGACACGCTCAAGGCGTGGGAGTTCTACGACCGCCTCGCCGAGCGCGTGCCGATGAGCGCGGAGGCGCAGTATTACCGGGGCGCCGCGCTCGCCTACCGTGGCCGCGAACCCGAAGCCATCGACGCGTTCCGCCGTTCGCGCCGACTGGACCCGAACTACCCCTACCCGTACTTCGACGAATTCGCGACGCTGTGGGAACTGGGGCAGCGCGAGGCCGCCGTGCAGGTCATGCAGAAGTGGGTGGACCTGCACCCGGACGACGAAGAGGGCAAGGCGCGGCTACAGGAAGCCCGACTCCGCCTGGGGCAGGGGAGTGGCACCTCCCCGTTGGGCACGCCACCGCCGGGGCTCCGATGAGAGGGTTCGACGCATGACGCACGCACTGGTCACCGGTAGCGCCGGTTTCATCGGCTCCTCGCTCACCGACCGCCTGCTCGCGGACGGCGTGCGCGTGACCGGCGTGGACGCGTTCACCGATTACTACGATCCCGCGCTCAAGCGCCGAAACCTGGAGCTCGCCGCGAAGCACTCCGCGTTCACGTTGCTCGAACTGGACCTCGGCACGGCCGACCTGTCGCGCCTGCCCGAGGTGGACGTGGTGTTCCACCAGGCGGCGCAGCCAGGTGTGCGGGCGTCCTGGGGCAAGGAGTTCGCGACCTACGCCCAGCAGAACGTGCTCGCCACGCAGCGGCTGCTCGAGCGCTACAAGCAGTCAAAGCTCGAGCGATTCGTCTATGCCTCCTCCTCGAGCGTGTACGGCGACGCCGAGAGCTATCCGACCAGCGAGACGATGCTGCCCCGGCCGTTCTCGCCCTACGGCGTGACCAAGCTGGCGGGCGAGCACCTGGTGCTGCTCTACGGACGGAATTTCGGGCTGCCCGTGGCGGCGCTGCGTTACTTCACGGTGTACGGCCCGCGCCAGCGGCCGGACATGGCGTTTCATCGCTTCTGCCGGGCCATGCTCGCGGGTGAGCCGATCACCGTGTACGGCGACGGTCGGCAGTCGCGCGACTTCACGTTCGTCTCCGACGCGATCGAGGCGAATGTGCGCGCGTGGAAGCGCGCCGCGCCGCAGGGGGTGTACAACATCGGTGGCGGCTCGCAGGTCGAGGTGTTGGAGGCCATCGCCATGCTGGAGAAGAGCCTGGGGCTCAAAGCCAGGGTGAACTTCGAACCGCGTCCCGTGGGCGATCCGCTGCGGACGCGGGCCGATGCCGGACGGCTCGCCGCCGATCTCGGCTACGCCACCACGGTGGGCATCGCGGACGGCCTGGCCGCCGAGGCCGAGTGGGCGCGGGCGCTCTACGGGCGGGTTCGGTGAACGACACGCGGGGCTCCGCGAGCGGTGGCCCACGGCTTTCGGTGGTCGTGCCCGCTTACAACGAGGCCGAGAGCCTTCCCGAGTTGCACAAGGAACTCACCGCCTCGCTCGAGGCGCTCGGCATGAGCTGGGAGATCGTCTACGTGGATGACGGCTCGCGCGATGGCACCGACCGCGTGCTCGAGTCGCTCTGCCTGGACGAGCCGCGCGCGCGTGGCATCCTGCTGTCGCGCAACTTCGGCAAGAGCGCCGCGCTCGCCACCGCGTTCAAGGCGGTGCGCGGCGAGTTCGTTTGCACCATGGACGCCGATCTTCAAGACGACCCGCACGAGTTGCCGCGCCTGTTCGCCGCACTCGACCAGGGCTTCGACCTGGTGTCGGGTTGGAAGGTGAAGCGCCTGGACCCGATCACCAAGCGCTGGCCGAGCAAGTTGTTCAACGCCGTCACCAGCATGGTGGCGGGCGTGCGGCTGCACGACTTCAACTGCGGCTACAAGCTCTACCGGCGCGAGGTGGTGGATTCACTCGAGGTGTACGGCGAGCTGCACCGCTTCCTGCCGGCGCTGTCGCACTGGCGCGGCTTCCGCGTGGGAGAGGTGGGCGTGAACCACCGCGCGCGCCGCCACGGCCAGTCCAAGTTCGGCGCGTCGCGCTTCGTGAACGGATTCCTCGACCTGCTGACGGCCGCGTTCATCTCAACCTCGGCGTTGAAGCCGCTGCACGTGTTCGGCCGCATCGGGCTGCTGTTCTTCCTGGTGGGCCTGGGGCTGGCGGTGTGGTTCGTGGCGCAATGGCTGCACGGCGATCCGTTGCGCGTGCGCCCGCTCATGCTGTTGGGCGCCGCGTGCGTGCTGCTCGGTATCCAGTTCATCTTGATGGGGCTCCTGGGCGAGATGATCGCCCACCAGTCCGCGCGCGACGACTACCCGGTGCGTCGCCGGATCAACTTCGAGCGCTCATGAAGGCGTTCGTCCTGGCCGGCGGACTCGGCACGCGCCTGCGGCCGCGCTTCGGCGACCTGCCCAAGCCGCTGGCGCCGATCGGCGGCCGGCCGTTCCTGGCGCGACAGCTGGAATGGCTGGCGGGATGCGGCATCCGACGAGCGGTGATCCTCGCAGGCCATGGCGCGGAGCCGATGCAGGCCGAACTCGGCACGCATACGGCCGGCGTGGCGCTCGAGTGGTCGGTGGAGCCCCAGCCGCTCGGCACCGGCGGCGCGCTCCGATTGGCCGCGCGCTTCGTGGACGGTGCGGCGCTCGTGGTGAACGGCGACACGCTCGCCGAGGGCGATCCGTGGGCGCTCGAACGCGACCGCTGGGAGGTGGGCGCCATGGGCGCTGTGGCGCTCTACCAGGTGCCGGACGCGCGCGCCCGCGGCCGCGTCGAAGCCGACGAGCAGGGACGCATCGTGCGCTTCGTCGAGAAGGACGAGCGCTGGACCGGCCCCGCCTGGGTGAACGGCGGCGTGTACGCATTCCACCCCTCGCTCTGGCGCGAACTGCCCGAGGGCGTGTCCTCGCTCGAGCGCGACGTGCTGCCGCGACTCGCTTCGCGCGGCGCGCTGCACGGTAGGCGCTGCGCCGGGCGCTTCTGGGACATCGGCACGCCCGAGGATTGGGAGCGGGCCGAACGGGAGTTGGCGCGATGAAGGCGGTGATCCGCTATTACCGCGCACGCGCGCCGCTCCGGCTGTCATTCTGCGGCGGCGGCACCGACGTGTCGCCCTACCCCGAGGAGCACGGCGGCTGCGTGTTGTCGGCCACCATCAACCACTACGCCTACGCGTCGCTGCGACCGCGCCGCGACCCGCGGCTCACGCTCGCCTCGCTCGATTACGACGTGGTGGCCAAGTACGAGCATGCGCGCCGGGTAAAGTTCGACGGCACGCTCGACCTGCTGAAGGCCGCGGTCAAGGCGCTCAAGGTGCGCCGCGGCGCCGACCTGTGGACGCACTCCGACGCACCGCCCGGCTCGGGACTCGGGGCGTCCTCCACGCTGATGGTGGCGCTGCTCGCCGTGCTGCGCGAGTGGCTGAAGCTCGACCTGTCGCCCTACGACCTGGCCGAGCTGGCGTACCGCGTGGAGCGCGTGGACCTGAAGCTCGCCGGCGGACGCCAGGACCAGTACGCGGCGTCGTTCGGCGGATTCAACTACATCGAGTTCGGGAGCGACGGCACCGTGGTGACGCCCTTGCGGCTGCGGCGCGACACGCTCGAGGAGTTGGAGTACCGCCTGTTGCTCTGTTACATGGGCCAGACGCGGCAGAGCGCGCACATCATCGAGCGGCAGACGAGGAGCTACAAGAGTGGGCGCTCGGCCACCGTGCGGGCGTTGCACGCGCTGAAAGGCCAGACCGCCGAGATGAAGCGGGCGCTGCTGCTCGGGCACGTGGACGGTTTCGGCGAGCTGCTGCACGAGGCGTGGATGCACAAGAAGAAGCTGGCCGAGGGCATCTCCACGCCGCACGTGGACAAGATGTACGCGGTGGCCCGCAAGGAAGGCGCGCTGGGTGGCAAGATGACCGGCGCGGGCGGCGGCGGCTACTTCCTGTTCCTGACGCGCTTCGACCGGCGCCACCGCGTGGCCGCGGCGCTCGAGAAACTGGGCGGCCAGGTGGTGCCGTTCCAGTTCGAGCCGCGCGGCGTGCAGACGTGGCCGGTGGCGCGCGAGCGCTGAGCCGCCGACCATGACCGACGCCGCCGCACTGGGCGCGAAGTCGCGCCGGATCGGGCTCGTGGGCCCGCTGCACCCGTGGCGCGGCGGCCTTGCCCAATACCTGCAGCTGCTCGGCGAGTCGCTCGAGGCGCATGTCGACGTGCGCGCGGTCACGTTCACGCGCCAATACCCAGGCTTCCTGTTCCCGGGCACGAGCCAATTGGATCCCGACGCGCCGCGGCCCCGGTTCCCGACCGCGACGCTGCTCGATTCGATCGGCCCGTGGAGCTGGCGCCGCACGGCGGCCCACCTCGAGCGCTTCGCTCCGGGTGCCGTGATCCTCAAATGGTGGATGCCGTTTTTCGCCCCGGCATTCGCTTCGTCGGTGGGGCCGCTGCGCCGCCGCGGCACCCGAGTGGTGCTGGTGTGCGACAATCTCATCGCGCACGAGCCGCGCTTCTACGACCGCGCCTTCACGGACTGGATGATGCGCAACTCCGACGGCTACCTGGTGATGAGTGAAGCGGTGGAGCGCGACCTCGACACGCTCAAGCCCGGCGCCCCGCGCCGCCGCGTGCCGCACCCGTTCTACGCCCAATTCGATCGCGGGCGCTGGACGAGGGAGAGTGCTCGCGAGTCGCTCGGCTTGATCGGTGACGTGGCGCTGTTCTTCGGCTATGTCCGTCATTACAAAGGTCTCGACACGCTGCTCACGGCGTGGAAGCAGGTGCGTGCTGACCGGCCCGGCGCCACGCTGGTCGTGGCCGGCGAGTTCTACGAGCAGCCGGGGGCGTACGAGGCGCTCGCGCGCGAGGCCGGCGGCGTGCGGCTCCTGAACCGCTACATCGCCGCAGACGAGGTGGAGGCACTGTTCCGCGCCGCCGATGTCACCGTGCTGCCCTACCGCTCGGGCACGCAGAGCGGCGTGACGCACGTGGCGTACGCGCTCGGCTCGCCGGTCATCGCCACGCGGGTGGGGGGCATCGCCGAGACCGTGCGCGAGGGCGAGACCGGTCTCACGTGTGCGCCAGAGGATCCCGCCGCACTCGCGCGCACGGTGGTGCGTTTCTTCGCCGAGGGCATGCGCGAGCGCATGGCCGCGCCCATCGCGGCGCTTCGCGAAGCGCACTCGTGGGACGCGCTCGCGCGCTCGACGATCTCACTCGTGGACGAGTTGCGGCCCTCGCGGGGCTGGACGTGAAGCGCGTCCCGTGGGCTCTGGCGCTGGCGGCGTTCCTCACATTCGCCTTCACCGGCGGCGGCCGCATCGTGGGGAGCGACGAGGTCACCATGTTCGAGCTGGCGCGCTCGATGGCGCGCGGCGGGATCGCCGTGCCGGAGGGCGCCACGCTGCAGGGGCCGGACGGGCGCTTCTACAGCAAGAACACCGCGGGGCAGGCCGTGCTCGCACTGCCGTTCGTGGTCGCGGGCGACGTGGCGGCGCGCTTGGGCGGGTTCCAGGGCGACCGCGCAGAGCTGGCCGCGCGCTGCGTGGCGTCGATTTTCAACGCGTTCGTGACGGCCGTGCTGCTGGCCGCGTTCTACGTGGCACTCCGCCGCTTCCGCGTCGGCGCCCGAGTCGCGTTCACCTCGGCGGCGCTACTCGGCTTCACCACGCCGCTCTGGATCTATTCGAAGTCATTCATGGCCGAACCACTGGAGTCGCTCGGCCTGCTGCTGGCGCTGACTGGCGCGGCACGCGCGGGCGCGGCACCCGCCGCGGCGGACGCGCGCCGCGGCGAGTGGGAGGCGGCCGCCGGCGCGTGCCTCGCGGTGTCGGCCAAGCTGGGCATGCTGCCGCTGGCGCTGGTGTGTCTCGCGGCGGCCGGGTTCCGGCGGCCGCGTGCGTGGCGATTACCGGTCGCGGGCGTGGCGGTAGCACTCGCCGGGCACGCGCTCTACAACTGGGCGCGCTTCGGCACGCCGCTCGAGACCGGCTACGGCGCGCAGGCCTCGCTCGAGGCGTTCTCGACCCCGTTGCTCGTGGGCGTCTACGGATTGCTGCTCTCCTCCGGAAAGGGCGTGGCGTGGTTCGCGCCGATCGTGTGGCTGGCGCCGGCGGGGATCGCCGCCATGGTGCGCTCGCGCGCTCACTCCAGCGCCGCGCGCCACGGAGACGACGTTCGCCGCGCGGGTTGGGCCATCGTGGCCGCGTGGACCGTGGGACTCGTGCTCTACGGGAGGTTCCAGCACTGGGGCGGCGACGGTTCGTGGGGGCCGCGCTACCTGGTGCCACTCCTGCCGCTCGCCGCCGTCGCCGTGGCGTTCACGCTGGAGGGCGCGTCACGCCTGCGCCGCCGCATCGCGTGGACCCTCGGGACGCTCGGCCTGCTGGTGACGCTCGGCGGCGTGGGCATCTACTTCGGCGCGCAGATGCGCGAAGCGGGCGACTTCCCCTACACGGTCGCGCTCGACGACCCGCACTTCATGGAGGCGAGCCACTGGAATCCGCGCTACACGCCGATCGCCGGCCACTGGCGGATGCTCGCGCGTAACGTGGGCGAGCACGCGAGTGGCCAGGCGCCGTCGCTCGGCGGCGACGGCAACGTGGACCCGCGCACGGGGCTGACGCCCGGAGAGCAGCTGACTCTGCTGCACGCGATCGACCTGTGGTGGCTCTACGCGGGTTACGCGGGTCTGCCGCGCGCGCCACTTGTCGCGGCCGCGATGACGCTGTTCGCGCTCGCGGTCTGGGCCTGGGGGCGGGCGTGGCGGAGCTTGCGCGAGGACGTCGCTTGAAGACGCTCGCCGTGGTGGTGCTGTCGTGGAACGGCCGGGACCTGACGCGCGACACGCTGCGCTCGCTCGCGGCCTGTCGCATGCCCGAGGGTTGGCGGCTCCACACGCTGGTCGTGGACAATGCCTCGACCGACGACTCGCCGCGGATGGTACGCGAGGAGTTCCCGGGCGTGGAGCTAATGGCGCTGCGCGAGAACCGCCGCTTCGCCGGTGGCAACAACGCCGGCCTCGAGCGCGTGCTCGCCGCCGGCTCGGACGCCGTGATGCTCTTGAACAATGATGTCGTGGTCGATCCCGCGCTGCTCGAGAAGCTGCTCGCTGCGCTGGCCGAGGACCCGGCCGCGGGCGCGGTGGCGCCGCTCATCTACTTCGCACCGCCCACCGATCGCATCTGGTACGCGGGCGGGCGCTGCCGCCCGTGGCTCGCGCACAGTTCGCACCGCGCCATCCGCGAGCGCGATCACGGCCAGTTCCGCTCGGTCGAGGAGACCGGCTATCTTACCGGGTGTTGTCTCCTCGCCACGGCCGACGCGTGGCGCCGGGTGGGGCTCCTGGACGAGCGCTACTTCATCTACGCCGAGGATGCGGACTGGTGCCTGCGGGCGCGCGCGGCGGGTTTTCGCCTGCTGTTCGTGCCGACGGCACGGATCTGGCATCGAGTGAGCGCCAGTTCGGGAGGAGCCATGAACCCATGGAAGGTCTACCAGCGGCTGCGCGCCAACCTGACGCTGTGGTCGCGCCACGCGCGCGGGTTCGCCCGGATCACGTGGTTTCCGGCTCTGCTTGCGCAACAGGCGGCGTACGTGTTGCTGCTGTGTCTGCGCGGACACACCGCGGCGGCTGCGGCGGTGCCACGCGCGCTGCTCGACGCGATGGCGGGCCGGGATCCGGCGGGGGTTGAGCCATGAAGCGGCTCGCGATGCGCGTCGCCTCGGCGGCAACGCTCGTCGCCGTGGCGGCGCACGCCTACCACGGTGGACCGCGCACCGTCGCGGTGCTCGGCTGGGATGCGGCGAAGGAGCGGATCTACTGCCAGCAGGTGGGGCACGACGAGAGCGTCGGCGAGCGGAACCTCCTGTACTATTTCGACCTCCGGTCGAACGAGCCGGAGCGCCCTCGGGTGCTCGAGTGGAGTCGGAAGCAGCCAACCGATGTGGAGGATGAGGCGGACTCCCTCTATCGCGCCCGGTTGCAGCGGTTAGAGCGCGGGCTGCGCCGGCTGCCCATCGTGGACGAGCACGAGCCCTCCATCGTGCGCGGCAAGGTCGGCGCCGAATCCACTCTCACACATGCCGAGTGGGGACAGACGGTCCGGCGTGCCGTGGTCGAGGCGAGTGCGTGGTGCTGGCGCGGAGTGCCCGAGCTTCGCATCAGCACCTATCACCAACAGGACATCCGCTGCCTGCGACGCTACGCGATCCCCGGCCGCGCGGGGCGGCTGCTCGTGCTCTCGTATCACGGTGACCCACTGGAGCTCGAGGAGGTGCAGCGCGCGGTCCTGCTGATGTCGGACCCCGTCACACTTACGCAGGTGCTGGACGAACCCTGGGGAATGCGTTGAGCACGGTCCCCGCGCGCAAGCCCGAACGAAAGTCGCACGAGCGTCCGGTCTTCCTGCGCGAGGTGATCGCCGCGCTGCCGGATGGCGCGCGCGTGCTCGACGCGGGCTGCGGGCCCGGTTCGTGGCCCTACGCACTGCGGGCAGACCTCGACGTGACCGGCTTCGACCTCAAGTTCCCGCCCGGCCCGCCACCTCGAAACGAACGCGTCCGCGTCTTCCGCGGGGACCTGGCGCGACTGCCGCTTCGCGCAGATCGATTCGACCTCACCGTGTGCCACTACGTGCTCGAGCACGTCACCGAACTCGAGGCTTGTTGCGACGAACTCGCGCGCGTCACGCGTCCCGGCGGCCCGCTCTACTTGTCGGTGCCGCGCGCGGCGGCGTTCGACGACCGCCTGTATCGCTTCGCCGGCTCCTTCGCGAAGTACG
>JANNKI010000093.1:0-2367 GCA_031396225.1 bacterium
TCGGTGGACGTGGCGCACGAAGGTGCTCCCGCGGGCACCGCGCTGCTCGCCACGGTGCTCGCCGCCACCATCGTCACGCGCATCGCCGAGGGCCGCGAGCGCTACGCGGGCTCGGCGTTCGTCTCGGACGCACACGAGCTGCAGGACTGACACCGTGTCACGCCCGCGTCTCCACCTGCCCGCCAGCTACGCCGGCGCCGTGTGCGCCTCGCTCGGCGTGGCGCTCCTGATGCTGCCGGGCGTGGCCTGGGCGGCGCTGGGCCTGGAACTGGTCGCTCTCGCGTTCTGGCTGTGGGCGCGGTCCCTGCCCGATCGCAGCGAGCAACTCGCGCGCTGGTCGTGGCTCCGCCGGCCGGCCATGGCGTTGTGGCTCGCGGCGGCGCTCTTTCTGGCCCTGCCCGAGTTGCGTGCAGTGTTCGCGCCTGTGCCCGCCTCGCCGCCGACCGACCTGTTCTCGCCGCCCGCGTTCACGCCCGCGCCGCCGCCCCTGGCGCGCGACCCGATGCTGCTGCTTCGCACGATCGCCTCGCTCGCCGTGCTCTGGGCCGGGCTCGAACTCATGGCGGCGCTGACGTTGTCGCGACCGTTCCCCGACCTGACCGGGCCCGCGCGCCCGGTCGGCCCATGGCTCACCGCACTTCTCCCCGTGACCGGGTTCCTGGTGCTATGGCGGCAGGCTTCGCTCTGGACCGTGGCGCCGCTCGTGCGAGAGATCGCCACGCTCGCGCTCATGCTCGCGGCGGTGCTCGCCACGCTGCGCGCCTACAGCCGGCGCTCGCTCACGGCCACGCTCCGCTGGCTCGTGGTGTACGACTCGGCACTCGCCTCGATGCTCGTGGCGCGCGAGGTCGTGCACGGCGAGATCGCCGCGCTCCTGTGGCTGGGCGCCGCCGGCGGCCGGCTGATCTCGCTCGCGGCAGAGTTGCGCGGCAAGGCTGCCCGCCGCGGCACCAACCTCACGCGGCTCTGGCGGATGGCGGGTTGGGTCGCGGGCACCGCACTCGCGTGGCCGCTGCTCGCCGACGCGGCCTATTCGGACGGTCGCTTCCACCCGATCGAGTTCGGCGTGCTCGCCGCACCGGTGTTCCTGGCGAGCGCGCTGTGGTTGAAGCGCGTGGTCGAGGCTCCCGAGCGTCGCTCGCTCTCGCGGCCCGAGGACCGCGCGCCGCACGTGTCGCGTTTGGGCGCGATCGCCACCCTGCTGGTGGGTCCGCTGGCGCTCGCCTGGGCATGGTGGCGCGGCCTCGAGGTGGGTTGGCCCGGCGCGGTGCTGGCGTTGCTGCCGCCGGCGCTGGCCTGGTGGCCGGTGCGGCGCATGCAGGGCGCGCCGGCCGTTCCGGCGCCCGAGGCGCAGGCGGGGGGGACGCGCGACTTCGCGCTCTCGACGTTCCGAGCGGTCACGGTGATCGAGCGGCAGCTCGCGGCCGCCATCGGCGGCATCGCGCGCGCGCTCGGAGCACCGGCGCGCGACCTCCACTCGGGCGACGCGCAGGAGTACCTGCTGTTCCTGGTCGGCGTGGCCGTGTTGGCGCTACTGCTGCCGGTGCTGCGATGAACCCGGCGCTCCAGTCGCTGTTGGCGCCGTGGATGACGTTTCTGGCGCCGCTCGCCGCCCTGGCCGCGGCGACGCTGGTGCGCCGCGCGCACGCGCGTCACACGGAGCCACAGCCGTGGCTGGACGCCGCCGTGGTGACCCTGACGCTGGTGCCACTGGCAGTGGTGGTGGCATGGCCCGGCGTGCTCACGCCGGCACGCGCCGCGCTCGCGGCCGCACTCTCGGTGGCGCTCCTGGCGCACGACCCGCGCGACCTGCCGCAGACCGAGTGCGCGCTCAAGCTCATGTGGGTGCTCTCGGCGGCGTTCGCGCTGTCGTGGGCCGGCGACGCGCTGCTGGCGCTCGCCTCGGGTAGCGCACGCCCGCGCGAGCAGTGGCCGGCGTTGGCACTGGCGCTCGACCCCTACGCGCTCTGGAGCGCCGCGCTCTCGCTGTCGTTGTTGGCGGGCCTCGTGCTACTCGGGGGCGCGCCGTTTCACTTCTGGCCCGGCGACCTGTTCCACGGCGCGCGCGCGCACCTGGCGCCGTTCGTGGCGGCCACGCTGCAACTGGCCGGCGCCGCGTGGCTCTTACGTCACCTGGACGGCATCACGGAGTTCCCGGTGGCGGCCCAACTCGTTCGCTCGCTGTTGACACTCGCGGCAGCGGTTGCGCTGGCCGGAGGTGCGGCCACGCTCGGCTACCAGACGCGGCCCGAGCGCCGCGTGGGCGCGCTCGTGAGCCTGCAAGGGGGGTTGGTGCTCGCCTCACTCGCCGCGGATCCCACGCGCACGCCGTTCGCCCAACACGGCGGACTCGCCGCATGGGCTGGC
>JANNKI010000101.1:0-2037 GCA_031396225.1 bacterium
TTGAATGGGAGCGGGTCGAGCCCGTATGCGCCCACCATGACGCTCCACGCCACGGGGCCGGAGAGCCAACGCAACGGCGAGCCGGCGAGCCCCTCGCCGGTGCGCGCCGTCGTCAGGAACGTGATGTCGTCCGAAGCGAAGAACGAGCCCAGCCCGGAGCCGTGGCAGACAAGCGCCACGACGAGCGGCGGGACAAACCAGGCTAACCGCTCCCACCCCGGGCGCGAGCTGGACGGGCTGCCGCCGGGGAGCGACGCGGGCCGCCCGGCCGCCAACGTCACTAGGGCGTGTAGCGCTTCTTCTCCACGATGGCCGCCGCGGTGGTGGAGCCGAGCGTGAACGCCGAACGGAACTCGCCCTCCACGCCGACCTTCGCGCCGGTGCGCGGAGCGCCGCCCTCCTGCGTCACCACCGGGATCTTGCCGGTGCCATCGTCCAACTCGTAAGCACCGTAGCCGAGGATGCCCAGCGAGCGCGTCACCTCGCCGGCGACGCGAACGGTCTGATGGTCGAAGCGGGACGGATCGTCCAGCAGCGTCTTGATGGTCGTGACCTGGGAGCCCTTGCAGCCGGCGAGCAGCGAAGCGAGCACCAAGGCAGCCGCGAGCGACAGCAGGCGAGTGACACGAGACGTCATGGGGGAACCCTCTGGTTCGTGGAAGCGGGGAAGCGGGCGCGCCGCGACCCTACCACGCGCCTCGTGCCACGGGCACCGGATGGTTCAGCGTGGTGGAACCGCGCCTCCGGCCGGCCAGTCGCTGTCACCCACCCGCACGAGGTTCATCTCGATGAACCGCACCGGATCCTGCCCGGCGACGATACGCTCGCCCATCTCGTGCCACTTCCCATCGCGCACCGTGGCCGTGAACCGGATGGTCATGGGGCCCGCGGGGATCTCCCAGACGAAGCCCGAGTCGGTCGCGGTGAACGTGTAATCCCCTGAGCGACCCTGCGTGTAGGAGCGGAATCCGAATGCCTTGCGCCCCGAGTCCCAGGCCAACACCGCGAATGCGTTGAACGAGGTCTTCCCGTCGGCTTCGTAGCCTCGGCCTTCGATCACCTTGACGGTGCTGTCGAGCATGGGTCCGACCCGCTCGGTCTGGGTGAGCTCGTGCCAGGCGCCACCGGGCTCGAGGATGCGGGCCTTGCCCCGCCAGACGCCGTCCAGCGCCGCCAATGGCTTGAGCGCGGCACGCTGCGCCGCCATGTGCGCGGTCGGATCGGGTCGACCCTGGCCCAAGGCCAGGGCAGGCATGAGCAGCAGGAGTGGGAGGAAGCGCGGGAGCAGTCGGCGAGTCGTCATGTTCAGATCTCCGGATCGAGGAGCAGCAGATCGGCTGGGCCCGCCGCGGGAACGATCGTCAGGAACCGGGTTTCAGCACCATCAGCACGAGTACCACGAGCGGTGTGAGGAGTGCGGCCGTTCCCCACCACTCCCAGCGCCGCGCGAGCGCGTAGTAGCCCCGCGCATCGAATTCGCCGCTCTGGAGTCCTGCGCGTGCGAGTGCGCGCATCTGCTGCTGGAGCGGGGCGACACGCGTACCGTAGAGAATGCCCGACACCGAGAACAGCGCCAGTCCCCACGCGATCCACGGCGTGCCGAGCAGCGGCAGCCGGGCCTGGAGCGCGGCGAGAACGCCGGTGATCACGATCACCACCACGCCCGGTAGCGTGAACCAGCGGTCGCTGCGGATGATGCCGTCCATGGCGTGGTGGAGCATACGTGGGTCGCGCGTGCGCGCGGCATGGGCGTGCCAGAAGAGCCCGGTGATGATGTTCCCGAGGAACAGGATGACGGCGGTGACGTGCAGGAGCTTGAGGACGAGATACATGCGGGCCAGCCCTCCGGAGCGGGCAGGCGAGGCGGCGAGGCGCCGCGGGTGAACGATCGCGCACATCCTGCCCGCACGGCGGGCAGCCGGCCATGGCCTTCCGATGAACGGCAGGGCCTGGTCGATGAACGGCGTACCAGAGCGGGTGGTCGGTCGCGGCCGGCCCGGGCGGAATCGCGGCGAAGCTCGCTCGTCAGGGCGTACC
>JANNKI010000150.1:0-2174 GCA_031396225.1 bacterium
GGCAGGCGCTCAGCCGCTGGCGCCGAAGACGCCCATCGCGAAATCCTGGCGCGACGCGCGTGCGCTCGCGGACCGTGGCCAGCCCGACTCCGCGCTCGCGCTCCTGCGTCCGGCGATCGCGCGGAATCCGCGCGCCTTCGACCTGCGTTGGCTCGAGGCCGGACTCACCGGCGAGGCCGGTCGCTCCGCCGAGGCCGTGGGGCTCTACGAGCGGCTGTCGGCCGAGTTTCCCGACCGCGCCGGCGAGTTGTTGGCCGACGTCGCGAAGGAGCGCCTGCGCGCCGACGACCCCCGTGGTGCGGCGCGCGACCTGCGCGCCTGGCTGGCCGAACATCCCGACGATACCGGCGCGAAGCGTCGCCTGGCGCTGGCCCTGGCTCGCTCCGACAGCCTGACTGCCGCGCTCACCGCATACGACGCGCTGCTCGCCGAGCAACCGAACGACACGGAGTCGGCGTTGGATCGCGCCCGCGTGCTGGGCTGGATGGGCCGGCACACGCAGGCCGTTGCGGCGTATGAAGCCCTGCTCGAACGCGAGCCGGGGCTCACCGCGGCCCGTCTCGGCATCGCGCGCAATGAGAACGACCTTGGCCGCCATCGCCGCGCCACGCGACGACTCGAAGCGCACGTGGCCCGGGATGCCGCCGATGCCGAAGCGTGGAAGGCACTCGCGTTCGCGCGGTACTGGGACGACGACCCGGAAGGCGCGCTCCAGGCGCTGGCCGCGCATCGCGCGCTCGATGCGACCGACCGCGAGGCGGCCGCACTCGCCGAGCGCATCGAGAGAGAGAATCGTTCCACGCTGGAGCTGGGCTACGGTCGCTCCAACGATAGCGATGGCCAGAACGTGTCGAGTCCCGCGGTCGAACTCTCCTGGCCCCTGGCGCGCAACACGGCCGCAAGCGTGGGCTGGCGCCACGACCTGACCGAGGACGCCGGCGGCACGAGCAACGTGATGCAACTGTCCGCGGGCGTTCGCCGCCGGCTGAGTGCGGCGTGGACGGTGTACGCGCGCGGCACGTCGGTGACGTGGGACGACCGCGTGGGTGTGAAGCGCGGCGGCGAGGCGGGCGTCATCGCGCGGCCCGTGGACCACGTGCGCATCGAAGCGGTGGTCGTGCGGGAACCCGTGCTCTCGCGGCTCGCGCTCGAGCGGGGCATCTCGTTGCTCGCGTGGGTCGCCACCGCGGACTTCGATGTCACCTCGCGCGTGGCGCTCCATGCCGATGCGCGCGCGGGCCGGTTCAGCGACGGCAACCGCTCGGAGCGCACCGCAGCGTCGGCGCGCTGGCAGGCCGTGGACGGCCGACGCTGGGACGTGACCGCGCTGCTCGGCGTGGAGCAGTTGAACGTGCGCGAGGACCTGGATCACGGCTACTACGATCCGGATTTCCATCGCGAGTGGGGACCCGGAGTCGAGATCGAGTGGCGGCCGGAGCCGCGCTGGTCGCTCCGCGGCATCGGCCGCACCGGTTGGCAGCGGGACAAGGGCAGCGCCGCCGATCCGTTCTACGGCGTATCGGGACGATTGCGCTGGGCGCCGGACCACGACTGGACCGTGACCGCCGAGGGCGGCAGGGGCGATTCGAACCTACAGAGCACCGGCGGCTACCGCCGCTCGTGGTGGCGCCTGTCGGTCACGCGAGCGTTCTGATGGGCCGGGTTCTACTCGCGGCCCTGGCACTGGTGGCGAGCCTCGCGGTCCCCGCCGAGGCGGGGGTGGCCGCGTCCGCGGCGGTCGCGGGTGCGCCCACCGCCGCTCGGCCGTTCCCGCTCATCGCGATCCTCGCCTACCACCACATCTCGGATGATCCGAACGCGAATCTCCAGACGGTCCCGGCGGCGTTCCTGCGCGAACAGATCCGCGCCAGCCGCGCGCAGGGATGGACGATCCTCTCGCTCGAGGAGTTGCTGACGAAGCGTGCGCACCCCGAGCAGCTCCCGCCGCGCGTGCTCGTGCTCACGTTCGACGATGGCTACCGGAGTTTCGTCGACCAGGCCCTGCCCGTGCTGCGCGAGGAACGTGTGCGCGCGACGCTCGCGCCCATCACGTCGTTCGTGGGCACCGAGCGCGCCGACCTGCCACCACTGCTCACGTGGCCCGAGCTGCGCCGTATCGTCGCCCGCGGCGACGTGGAGATCGCCTCGCACTCGCACGCGCTCCATCAATACGA
>JANNKI010000177.1:0-1564 GCA_031396225.1 bacterium
ACGTCGTAGATCGACACCTGGACACGACCAGCCTTCGCCACACCGAAGCGCACGGACGACGTTCCCTGCTTCATGACCGAGTTGCCGATCTTCATGAAGTTCGTGAACGCACGGCCGTTCTGCGGGGTGTCGAGCGTCAGGTTCGGCGCGCCGGTAATCTGGCAGATGCCGCCGAACACCTTGTTCAGCATGTAGTAGTAGTACGCTTGACGGCCACCGCCCGTATCGCAGTACCGGCTGAACAAGTGCTCGATTTCGTAACCGCTCGTGGCCGCCACCCAGTTGCGGAGCGGCACAGCGGTCTTGACCACGTCCGACACGTACGGACCATTCAGACCGACGTTCTCGTAGAACGCGCCCTCGACCGCTTCGGCGAGAGCTGGGTTCCGCTGGAACACGTCGTTCGACCACAGACAGAAGTTCGAGACGCCATAGATGTCGGCGCTCGGGGTCAGGCTGGCCGTCGTGAGGATGTCCGCGCAGTCGTTCACATTACCGGCGAGCGACTGGTAGGACGGGTTGCGGAAGATGAGCCCGAGCTTGTCCGTGAGGAACGCGGCGTGCGCCGCATCGACGCCGCCCGTGGCCTTCTCGGACTGACCGAAACCATCGCCCTGGATGAAGATGCCGCGCGGCTGCGCCGAACCGGCCGCCGCCGTGAGGTAGTCGTTCAGGAGCCCGATGTCGTTCTGGCTGCGGTTCACGAACGGACCGAGGATGCCGGAGTTCAAGTCGCCCGAGAGGATCGCCACGACGCGGTAGTAAGCGCGCAGCATCTCAGGGGTCGGACCCGCGTACGACTCACGGCCCGCCGCGAAGCCCATGCCCGCACGATTGGCCAGACGGCTGCCAGGGGCGCCAGCGCTCGTGGTGAGCGATTCGGACGCCTTGACGCCGTACATGTCCCACGTGCTGCCAGGCTGCGAGTTCTTGTTGCTCACCGCCACCGACATGTTGGTCCGGACGTCCAGGCTCACGATATTCGTGGTGCCCGGAGCGTGCCAGCCATTGTGTGCGCCGTACTTGGTCGAAGCCGTCGCCGCGATGGAGTCCATCACTCCCACGAAGCGCCCTTCGTTACCACGACGGTCGTTCAGGTCGATGTAGAGCATGCAGGCCGCACCCGCGCCACCGAACGCGCCGTTCTTCCAGCGATCCGGGAGCACGCCGAACTGCTGCCAGCGATGCTGGTCCGTCGAACCCTCACGCGACTGCGGCGTGATGAAGTTCGTGTCGGGCGTCATCGCGTAGTTCAACAGCGGATCGATCGCGTGCGACTTGCGGTAGAAGTACTGCACGTGCGAACCCGGCGTCAGGATGCCGTCGGGGAGGATCTTCGTGAACTCCTTCGTGGTCGCCGAACCGTCCCAGCCCGTGTAGCTCTGCGGAAGCGTCGTGAGCCACGCCGGCACCACGCCGGTGCAGTTCACGTTGTTCAGCGTCGCCGTGCTGGTCGCGGCCTTCGTGGTGTCGATCACGAAGCACTTGAACTTGTCCACGCCGAGCGTGAGGAACTTGGGATCGTCCTCGTGGATCATCGTCATACGGCCATTGGCCACGAGGC
>JANNKI010000217.1:0-3300 GCA_031396225.1 bacterium
GAGCCCGCGCACCGCCGCTGCGCCCGTGGCGGAACCGAGTGCCTCCGGCATGGTCCACAGGTGCGTCGCGGGCAGCCCGGCGGCATCCCCGGCGAGCCACGACGCCAGCAGCTGGCCGTGCGACTCCAGCGTGAGCGGCCACGACTGCACGGCGCGCTTGCGCGCTCGCTCGAGCGTGGCCCCCTGCGAGGGCGTGGCGGCGAACGTGAGGAGCGCGGTGCGCAGGCGCGCCGCGACCACGCCGGCCGATTCCGGCCGGGCGGTGGCACTCACCAGGAACATGCTGGCGTCGCGTGAGGGCAACAGCGTCGTCCGCGCCCCCGCGGGAAGCGCGCCCGCCTCCAGGAGCTCGCGTGCCACGCTCCAGTCGGCATATCCCGGCGCGCCGCGACCCGGCGCCAACGCGAGCGCGCGGATCTCGGTGACGGGACTGCCGGGCAGGTCCAGCAGCAGCACACCCTTCCTCGGCGTGGCGGCCGGCGGCACAGGCTCGGCCGCGGTCTTCCCGCCCCAGCGTCCGAACCATTCGGCGGACGACGCGAACGCGCGCTCGGGATCGATGTCGCCGGCGATCGCGAGCACGGCGCGGTCCGGGCGCCACCGGTCGCGATGGAACTCGCGCACCTGGTCGCGCGTGGCCCCGAGCAACACGGTGAGGCTGCCGCGCGAGGGATGACCATAGGGATGCGCGCCGAACAGCACCGCGGCCGCGCGCTCGTCGGCGAGCGCGGCGGGATTCTGCGCCTGCACGCCCAACTGGCCGGCGATCTGCCTGCGCACGCCCTGGAACGCCTCCTCGGAGAACAGTGGATTCACGACCGCGTCGCTCACGAGTTCGAGCAGGCTCTCGAACTCGGACACGCGGCTGCCCGCCGCGACCTGCGCGGCATCCCGGCCGACGCTGGTGGCGAACGTCGCCCCGAGCGTGTCCAGCTCGACGGCGAAGTCTTCTGCAGAGCGCGAGGTCGTCCCCTGGCGAAGCAGCTGGGACGTGAGGAACGCGATCCCGGCGTGCCCGGGAGTCTCGGCACGGAGCCCCGCGGGCACCTGGAGCTGGGCCTGCACGATCGGCATGCCGGGCCGCACGAACACCACCACACGCATGCCGTTCGGCAGCGTGCGCGAGACCGGCGGGGCCACGCGCGGGCCGATCGCGGACAGCAGCAGCAGCGACGATCCGGCGGCGATCAGTCGGAGCGCGCGTTTCATCGCGCACCTCCAGCGGTTGCGGGCAGCATCCACACCGTGGCGCGCCCGGCGTCGGTCATGACGCGCGCCGCCACGCGGCGCACGTCGTCGGGGGTCACGCGGGCGAGCGCGTCGAGCCGGCGGGCCGCCGCGCCGGCGTCGCCGGCGAGCATCTCGGCCTCACCCAGCGCCTGCGAGTGCTGCCGCGCGGTCTGCAGCGCGAATCCGGTGGAGACTCCCACTTGCCGGCGGGCACGCTCCAGTTCGAACGCCTCGGGGGCGGTGCGCGTCACGCTGGTCGCGGCGTCGAGCAACGTACGCTCCACCGCCGAGGAGTCCACGCCGGGCTGCACCACCGCCAGTGTCCAGAGTAGCGAGCCGTCCCGCTGGGCCGCGTAGCCGGCCTGTGCCGTCACCGCGAGTTTCCAATCCCGCACGAGCGAGTTGGAGAGCCGTGCCTGAGGACCTCCTCCGAGCCAGGCCGCGAGCAGCTCGAACGCGGCCGCGTCGGGGTCGCCCGCGCCGGGGCCGCGCCAGCCCACCAGGCAGAGGCGCGCCGGCGATTCGAGGCGGTCGGTCGCACGCGACGCCGGACGGGGCGCGGGCAGCGTGCCCGCGGTCGGGGCCGTGCCGCGCGGCCGGCCCTCGAAGCGTGCGCGGACACCGGCGAGCGCGGCCTCGGGCTGGAACGCGCCGGTCAAAGTGAGCACGGCGGCCGCAGGCGCGAAGCGTGCCCGCCGCCAGCTTTCCAGGTCGGCCGGGGTGAGCGCGTCACTCCCGGCCGTGGGAGCGCCGCCGGTCTGTGCGTACGGGTGCCCCGGCCACGCCGCCGACCACAATCGCGCGAGTGCGCGCGCGACCGGCGTGCGCTCGGGGCGCGACCGCTCGGCGCGCAGGGCGGCCCGCTCCGCCGCCAGCTCCGCCGCGCTCACCGGCGCGCCCGTCAGGCGGGCCGCGAGGAAGTCGAGCGCCACCTCGAGGGCTTCGGCGGGCACGGTCGCCGCGAAGCTCGTGAGGTCCGGTGTCGCGGTGAGGCTGCCGGTGCCGCCCTCGGCGGTGAGCAAGCCGAGCGGGTCGTCGGATCCGTTCCGGAACGCGAGCCGGGCCGCGAGCAGCGCCAGCCCCGCTTGCGCGGGCTTCTCGTGACGCGTGCCCGAGGGGAACCACAGCGCGGCGTCGAGGCTCATGGCCATCGAATCGGGCGCCAGCACGACGCGCATGCCGTTCCGGAGCGTGACGCGTGTGGCCTCGAGCACCGAAGCCGAGGCGGGTGCGGAGCCCAGGGCCAGCAGGAACAAGGACGCGATCGTTCGCAAGTGTCGCGGACGCGTGGACCGCTTGCAGGATGGCTGGGATGTCAGCGGGGCGGGCGGCTGGGATGGCAGCATCGGGATGGGTTCCGTTCGGGGCTCCGAGGTCAGCGCAGCACGACGACGCGTACGGCCTGGCGTCGGCTGGTGCCTTCCAGGGCGAGGAAGTAGAGACCGGGCACGAGCGTGCGGCCACGCGCGTCGTCGCCCAGCCAGGGAATGGAAAGTCGTGCGCCGGGAGCGAGCGTGCCCGAAGCCAGATCGCGCACGGCGCGGCCGAAGGCGTCGTACACGCGCACACGGTAGCGGGCGGGTGCGGCCTCCACGCCCAGCTCCAGACTGACGCGGGCGCTGGCGCCCCGTCGCAAGGGGTTCGGTCCCGCGAACCGAAGCGAGAGCGGGCCGCGAGGACCCGGCACGCCGAGCGAATCGGGAATGTAGCGCAATGCGGCGAGCCCGTCGGGAATGCCCCAGCCGAGCAGCGTGTCGGGAGCGCTGGCCTGCGATGCGGTGCGCTTGAGCGCCTCGATGATCCACACCGGCGGCCACGTGGGCCGCGCCTGCATGAGGCAGGCGGCGAGTCCCGCCACGAGCGGCGCCGCGAACGAGGTGCCGTTGAGCTGTTCGTAGAGGTTCGGGTCGCCATTGGCGGCAGCCACGTACGTGTAGAGGCCCTGCGCCGCCAGGTCGGGCTTGGTGCGCCCGTCCACCGTGGGCCCCTTGGACGAGAAGCTGGTACGCACGCCCAGCGAATCCACCGCGGCCACGGCGAGCACGCTGTCGCCGTTCGCGTCGGCCGGCG
>JANNKI010000230.1:0-4374 GCA_031396225.1 bacterium
CAGGTGCACCCCAACGACCACGTGAACTTCGGGCAGTCGAGCAACGACGTCATTCCCACGGCGCTCCACATCTCGGCGGTGGTGCAGATCGAGCGCGACCTGCTGCCGGCGCTCGCCCGACTGTGGATCGTGCTGGACGAGAAGTCGCGCGAGTTCCACGACGTCCTGAAGACCGGCCGCACGCATCTCATGGACGCCACCCCGATCCGGCTCGGCCAGGAGTTCTCGGGCTACGCCTCGCAGGTGCAGCACGGCATCGCGCGGGTGAAGGCCACGCTGCCCGATCTGCGCGAACTCGCCATCGGCGGCACGGCGGTGGGCACCGGCCTCAACACCCACCCGGAGTTCGGCCGGCGCATGGCGTCCGAGCTGGGCAAGCTGGCGAGCACCACGTTCCAGGAGGCTCCGAACCACTTCGAGGCGCAGGGCGCACAGGACGGTGCCTGCTGGACGAGCGGCGCGCTCAACTCGGTGGCCGCGAGCCTCATGAAGATCGCGAACGACGTGCGGCTCATGAACTCGGGCCCGCGCTGCGGGCTCGCCGAAGTCACTCTGCCCGCCATCCAGCCGGGCTCGAGCATCATGCCGGGCAAAGTGAATCCGGTGGTGTGCGAGGCCGTCACCATGGTGAGCGCGCAGGTCATGGGCAATCACACGGCGATCACCGTGGGCGCCCAGTGGGGCCAGCTCGACCTGAACGTGATGCTCCCCATGATGGCAAAGAACCTGCTGGAGAGCGTGCAACTGCTGGCAGCCGCGTCGCGCGTGTTCGCGGACAAGGCGCTGTCCGGGCTCGTGGCGAACGCCGACACCTGCCGCGACTACATCGAGATCTCGCCCAGCATGGCCACGGCATTGAATCCGCTCATCGGCTATGACAAAGCGGCCGAGATCGCGAAGCGCAGCTTCAAGGAGCGCCGCCCGGTGCGCGAGCTGGCGGCAGAGATGACGTCGCTGTCCAAGGCCGAGATCGACGCTGCCCTGGACCCCGCACGCCAGACCCAGCCCGGGCTCGACCTGGGCCGCGGCGCGGGCGGCTGATCCACGTGGGCTGGGCGGCGGAGCACGGTGTCCCGAGTCACGAAGACCTGGCGGCGCGCCTCGCGGCGGCCCGTGAGCGAATCGCGGGTGTGGCGACCCGCACACCGGTGGTCACGTCGCGGCAGCTCGACGAGGCGTGCGGCGCACGGGTGTTCTTGAAGTGCGAAAACCTGCAGCGCGTGGGAGCGTTCAAGTTTCGGGGCGCCTGGAACTTCATGGGGGCGCTCGAGCCCGAGCGGCGCGCGCGCGGGATCGTGAGCTACTCCTCGGGGAACCACGCGCAGGCCGCAGCACTCGCGGCGCGCCTGCACGGCGTGCCAGCCACGGTGATCATGCCCTCGTTCGCACCCGCGCCCAAGCTGGCGGCCACGCGCGGCTACGGCGCCGAGGTCCTGCACCACGACGAGCTGGGCGAGTCGCGTGAAGGCCTGGCCGAACGGCTCGCACGTGAGCGCGGACTCACGCTCATGCCGCCGTTCGACCACCCCGACATCGTGGCGGGGCAGGGGACCGCGGCGGCCGAGCTGCTCGAGGAGTGCGACGCGCTCGACGCGCTGCTGGCGCCGGTGGGCGGCGGCGGATTGCTCTCGGGCACCGCGCTCGCCGCCGCGGTGGCCGGCCACGGCACCCGCGTGTTCGGCGTGGAGCCCGCCACCGGCGACGATGCCGGGAGAAGTTTCCGGAGCGGTACGCTCGAGCGCGCCGAGCACGTGGACACGATCTGCGACGGCGCGCGCACGCGGGCGCTCTCGGAGCTCACGTTCGCGCTGGTGCGGCGTTACGCCCACGAGTTCGTGGCGTGCCCCGACCCGGAAGTCCTCGCCGCGATGCGCTTCGTGTGGGAGCGCCTGAAGCTCGTGGTCGAGCCCACGGGCGCCCTGCCCCTGGCCGCGCTGCTGTCGGGCCGCGTGCGATTGCCGGGAAAACGAGTCGGCGTGATCGTCTCTGGCGGCAACGTGGACCTTGAACAGGCGCTCGGATGGTTCGCCGCAGGCGCGGCCGTGGTTCAGTCCAGCCCGGCCTCGTAGAGGACGTCCTTCAGGTCGTCCTCGCCATGCAGGCCCACCATCACGCGCACGACGTTCCCGTCGCGGCCCACGATCACGGTGAGCGGGATGGAGTTGGCGCGGTACTGCGTGCCCACCGCGCCGCTCGGGTCCATGAGCACCGGCACGTCGAGCTTCTGCTTGGCCAGGTAGTCTCGCACCTTGGTCTCGGACTCGCGCTCGTTCACGGCGAACACCTTGAGCCCCTTGGCCGCGTAGTCGCGCTGCGCCTTGGCCACGATCGGGAGCCAGCCGCGGCACGGACCGCACCACGTGGCCCAGAAGTCCAACAGCACGACGCTGCCCTTGAGGTCCGAGAGCCGCACCGGCTTGGCGTCGGCGAGTGTTTGCAGCGTGAAATCGCTGGCGGGCCGGCCCTCGAGCGCGGTGTGCTCGGGCGAGCGTCGCATGAACCGGCGCACCCGCTTCAAGTCGCCGCCCGCCTGGAACCGGAACGCATCCGCGGCGAACACGGGGTCGGGTCGCGCCACGACCATGCGCGTGATGTTCACCGAGGTGATCGCGCCCAGCTTGGGATGCTGCTGGTCGATGCGCACGGAGTCGAGCAGCACCATGCGCGTGGTCGGGTCCACCCACAGCACGCGCGGGTGCACTTTCACGCCTTCGCCCGTCTGCACGGACTGCGAGTTCGTGACGGCGTAGCGCTCGCACGCGACCACGCCGGCATTGGTATGCACGGTGTCGCGCCCGAGCGGCTTCACACCGAGCACGCCCTCGAGCAGTTGGCCGTACTCCGCGGCCGGGTCGAACTGACGGACGAGCGAGGTGCTGTCCATGCCATCCCGCAACACCGAGTAGAGCTGCACCTGGTACTGCCCCATCTCGGGCAGCGCGGTCCACACGCTGTCGCCGTCCAGGACCATGCGCGTCGTCATCTCGCGCGTATGGATCTCGCTGGCGTAGCGGTTGGGACGCGACACGAGGAACCGCACGGACGAGACATTCAGGTCCTCGCCCTGGGAGCTCGTGAGCCGCGTTTCGCCCCGGCCCTCGAGGTGATAGCCGCGCATCGTCCGATAGCGATCCGTGACGCCCTGGAGCGCCCGGCGGGCCGCGACCTCGCGGCGGGCGCCGGCGGAGGTGGGCCTGGGCGTGGGCTTGACGACCGGTGGCGCGGCCGCGGCCATGGCCACCGCCATCACCGCCACCCACAGGCCCGGAGCGAGCAGCGCCAGCGTTATCCGATATCCGATTCGCATGCGATCCCCGTGTGGACGGCGTGTTCCGTGAGCACACAAGTGTAGCCCACCGTGGGCGCGGAGGCACCCGGCGCCTGACCCGCGTCCGACGGGCGCGGCGGCCTCAGGTGCGGACGCCGGCCGCCTGTTCGAATGCCGCGGCGAGCTGCTCGAGCCCGGCGTCAGGCTCGCCGCTCACATGGATGCGGGCCACTCGAAGGCCGTGGGTCGAAAGCACGCGGTAATCGCCGTCCGCCTGCGCGGCGTGCAGCACTCGGAAACCGTGCGGTTGTCCAGGAATGGGCTCGTCGCCCTCTTCGGTCGTGACCTCGAGGAACACGCCCGTCGCGGGCCCGCCCTTGTGGAGCTGGCCCGTGGAGTGGAGGTAGCGGGGCCCGTAGCCAAGCGTCGTCGCGGTACGGCTGGCCAGGCGGATGGCGCGGCGGATGCGCTCGAGTGCCGCGTGGCGGGAGGCGGTGCGGTGAAGCCACGCGAGCAAGGCGGCGTAGTCACCCGGACGCAACAGCGCCAGGAACGCAGAGGCCCAGGCCCGCGCGCCGTCGCCCGCCAGCGTCAGGTGGGGAGGGACGTGAAGCTGGGCGTGGCCGGGAGCGGCTGGCGCCGTCGGCTCGGGCTGCGCACCGCGCGCCTGCACCTGGGCCAGCACCTCCTGCGTCGCGGACTTCGCCTCGGCGACATTGGGTTCGTCGAACGGGTTCACGCCCAGCACCGCGCTCGCCACCGCGGTCACGAGTTCCCAACGCATGAACTCGGCGCCTATGCTCTCGAGCGACGCGCGCTCCCAGCGGATCACGGGATGTCCCGCGGCGGCGAGCCGGTCGAGACGCTCGGCGAGCGGGCCGGGCAACGGCCCCAGGCCCACCGAGACGAACACTCGATCATCGCCATAGGACTCGGGGCCATCGAGGGTCTCGCCATCCACCGGCAGGATGCCGCGGCCCTGCTTGCCCGTGCTCTCCGCCACCAGCTGCTCGATCCACACGCCGAGCGGCGCCCACGCGGGCGGCAGCACCAGCGTCAGCTTGTCGCGACCGGCGAGCGCCAGCTCGCCCAACGCCGCACCCACC
>JANNKI010000292.1:0-13112 GCA_031396225.1 bacterium
TCCGCCTGCACGTGCGTGACGCACGCGCCGCGCTGGACGATCTGGAGATGCTGCTGTCGCCGCAGGCGTTCGACACCGCGGCCAGCGGCGCGCTGCTGTTCTGCTGCAACGGCCGCGGCCGGGCGCTTTTCGACGAGCCCGACCGCGACATCCGGACGCTCCAGGAAGCGCTTCCCGCAGCCGCCCCGTGCGCGGGCATGTTCTGCGCAGGCGAGCTGGGCCCGGTCGGGGAGCGCAACTTCCTGCACGGTCACACGGCGAGCATCGCGATCATCCGGCCGAGGTGAGCGGCCGGGGTCCGGAAGCGACCGGTGGCGGCGCGGGAACCGCGTCGGCGCACGGCTCCCGCCGCCGTGCCGAGCGGGCACTGTTCGTGTAATATCCGCCCGTTTCGGCACCTCCTGCTCGGCCCATTCCGGCCGTGGCGCGTCGGCCCGTCCCGGCCCGCGCCGCGCCTTCCCTCGCGAGGCAAACTCGATGTCCAGCACTCCTGACGTCTTCATCGTGGGCGCGGCTCGCACGCCCATCGGCAAGTTCCTCGGCGGCCTCTCCACGCTCAAGGCGTCCGACCTGGGCGCTGCCGCGATCAGGGAAGCGCTCGTGCGCGCGAACGTGACCGGCACACAGGTGGACGAGGTCTTGATGGGCCATGTGGTGCAGGCCGGGCAGGGTCAGGCCCCGGCACGCCAGGCCCAGATCAAGGCCGGCATCGATCCGCGCGTGGGGGCGGTCACCATCAACAAGGTGTGCGGTTCGGGCTTGAAGGCGGTGATGCTCGGTGCGCAGGCAATCAAGGCGGGCGACGCTGACTGCATCGTGGCGGGCGGCCAGGAGAGCATGAGCACCGCGCCCCACTACCTGTTCACGGGTCGGCTGGGGCAGCGGTTGGGCGACACGACGCTGCGCGATGGCGTGGTGCACGACGGCCTGTGGTGTTCGTTCAACGACTGCCACATGATCGAGCTGGCGCAGTACACGGCCGAGAAGGCCAAGCTCACGCGCCAGCGGATCGACGAGTTCTCGTTTGGTAGCCAGCAGAAGGCCGCGGCCGCGCAGGCCCAGTGCCGTTTCTCCAAGGAGATCGTGACGGTGTCCATCCCGCAGCGGAAGGGTGATCCGCTGGTGATCTCCAAGGACGAGAGCGTGCGCGGCGACACGACGTTGGAAGGCCTCGCGAAGCTCGGCCCGGTGACGCGGGACAAGGGTGGTGTCATCACGGCGGGCAATGCCCCCGGCCTGAATGACGCGGGCGCCGCACTCGTGCTGATGAGCGGCGCGCGCGTCCGGGAGACGGGCGCCAAGCCGCTGGCGCGCGTGGTCGCCTACGCCACCGGTGGTGGCGAACCGAAAGACCTGTTCTTCGCGCCCATCGACGCCGTGCAACGCCTCATGAAGAAGATGGGCGTCCAGATCGACCACTTCGACCTGATCGAGGCGAACGAAGCGTTCGCGGCACAGGCACTGGCCGACGGCGACGCGCTGGGCTGGGATTGGGATCGCGTCAACGTGAATGGCGGCGCCGTGGCGCTGGGGCACCCGATCGGGGCCTCGGGCGCGCGCGTGCTGGTCACGCTGTTGCACGCGATGGAAGCGCGCGGCAAGAAGACCGGCCTCGCCACGCTTTGCCTGGGCGGCGGCAACGCCGTGGCCCTTGCCGTGGAGCGTGCATGATGGCGGCGAGCGCCACCGAAACCGTGGCCACGGTGAGCGTGCACGTGAGGAAGGTGGCGGTCGTGGGCGGCGGCACCATGGGGAACGGCATCGCGCAAGTGTTCGCCACCAGCGGCTTCGACGTGGAGCTGGTGGACGCGAAGCCCGAATTCGTGGAGCGCGCCCTCGGCACGATCGGCAAGAACCTCGACCGCGTGGCGAAGAAGCAGGGTTGGGACGAAGCGAAGGCCAAAGCGATCCTCGCGCGCATTCACGGCGGCACCTCGCTCGACGTGGCGAAGGACTGCCAGCTCGCGGTGGAGGCCGTCACTGAGAGCATGGAGCTCAAGCGCCAGATCTTCCTGGCACTCGACGCCGCGGCCCCCGCCAACGCCATCCTCGCCAGCAACACCTCGAGCATCTCCATCACCGAGATCGCGGCTGTCACCCAGCGTCCGGCGCAGGTGATCGGCATGCACTTCATGAATCCGGTGCCGGTGATGGCGCTGGTCGAGATCATCCGCGGCCTCGCCACCACCGACGCCACGTACGCGATCACGGAAGAACTTGCTCGCAGGCTGGGCAAGGTGCCAGTGGCGGTGAACGACTATCCGGGATTCGTGTCGAACCGCATTCTCATGCCCATGATCAACGAGGCGTGCTTCACGCTGATGGAGGGCGTGGCGACCAAGGAAGCGATCGACACCGTGATGAAGCTGGGCATGAATCACCCCATGGGCCCGCTGCAACTGGCCGACCTCATCGGACTCGACACGTGCCTCAGCATCATGAACGTGCTGCACGAGGGCTTGGGCGACTCCAAGTACCGCCCCTGCCCGCTGCTCCGCAAGATGGTCGCCGCCGGCTGGCTCGGGCGGAAGACGGGGCGCGGGTTCTACGAGTACGGGCAGGCCTGAGCGATGGCCCAGACGGTCGCCGCCACCACCGGCATCTCCTTCGAGCTGCCCGAGGACGTGCAGAGTGTGCGCGAGATGGTGCGTGACTTCGCCGAGAGCGAGATCCGTCCGATCGCTGCCAGGATTGACGAAACGCACGAGTTCCCGGCCGAGAACACGAAGAAGATGGCCGAGCTGGGACTGCTCGGCATGTTCGTGCCCGAGCAATGGGGCGGGGCCGGCATGACGTACCTGGCCTACGTGGTGGCGATCGAGGAGTTGTCGCGCGTGTGCGCGAGCCACGGCGTGATCGCGTCGGTGAACAACTCGCTCGTGTGCTACCCGCTGCTCCAGTACGCCGACGACGCGCAGAAGAAGCGCTGGCTCGTGCCGCTCGCCAAGGGCGAACTGCTCGGGGCCTACTGCCTCACCGAGCCGCAGGCCGGGAGCAACGCGGCGAACCAGCAGACCACGGCCGTGCTGGACGGCGACCAGTGGGTCTTGAACGGCTCCAAGATCTTCATCACCAATGCCGGCCCGGCCGACGTGCTCATCACCTACGCGGCCACCGACAAAGCCAAAGGCCCCAAGGGCATCTCGGCATTCATCGTGCCGGCCGACACGCCCGGCGTGCGCAAGGGCAAGAAGGAGATGAAACTCGGCATCCACGCGTCGGACACGCGCGAGGTGTATTACGAGAACGCGCGCATCCCGAAGGACCACTTGTTCGGTGAGCTCAACAAGGGCTACACGGTGGCGCTCGCCACGCTGGGCGGCGGCCGCATCGGCATCGCCGCGCAGGCGCTGGGGATCGCGCAGGCCGCGGTGGAGGCCTCGGTGAAATACGCCAACGAGCGCACGCAGTTCGACCGCAAGATCGGCGAGTTCGACGCCATCCGTGCGATGCTCGCCGACAGCGCCGTTGAACTGGCGACGGCGCGGCTGCTGGTGTACCAGGCGGCGTGGCTCCGCGACCAGGGCCGGCCGCACACCAAGGAGGCCTCGCTCGCCAAGTGGCACGCGTCCGAGGCGGCCACCAAGTGCGCCAACCTTGCCATCCAGGTGCACGGCGGCTATGGCTACATGAGCGAGTACCACGTCGAGCGCTATTGGCGCGACGCGCGCATCTGCGAGATCTACGAAGGCACGACTGAAGTGCAGAAGATGGTCGTGGCCGGACAGGTGTTGAAAGAGCACGCGCTCCGCGGATGAGCGAAGCGAAGACTCTTCTAATAAATACCCACGGAGGAATTTCCCGATGAAGCGTCCCGTCCGTCCCGTGGCACTGGTGGTCCTCACGGCCTGCGCGCTCTATCCCGGTACGACCGCCTTGTTCCAGGGGCTCTATCCCTGGGTCGCCGGCCAGGAGTTCACCCTGATCGGCCAGCAGGGGGCGTTCATGGACATCGCGGCCCGACTGGGCCTGCCCATCTGGGTGCCGAGCCTGATGAAGGCGGCCATCGGCGGCGCGTACCTGGCCGGCGTGCCGGGGCTGTGGGCCGGCGACTGGCGCGCGTGGCCGCTGGTCATGCTGGGCGCACTGGGCTCGCTGCTGCTGGGGCCGGGGCCGGGCGTGATGGGCGTAATCGCCATCCTGTGCCTGACCGTGTTCCGCGAGACCTCGGCGCACCAACCCGCCTGAGAGGCGGGTGACTCCCTCATGAACCTCGACCTCACCGAAGACCAGACCCTCATCCGCGACGCCGTGCGCGACCTGTGCCGGGGCGAGTTCGCCTCGCAGGCCGCCACGTGGGACGCCGACGACGCCATTCCGCCCGCGGCGATCCAGAAGCTCGCCGAGCTCGGCCTGTTCGGCATGAACGTGCCCGAGGAGTGGGGCGGCCTGGGTTACGACGCGCGTACGGTGACCATGGTGATCGAGGAGATCGCACGCGTCTCGGCGTCACTGGCGATCATGGTGTCGGTGCACAACTCGGTGGGCGCCTACCCCATCTACGCCTACGGCACCGACGAGCAGCGCAGGAAGTACCTGCCACGGCTCACATCGGGGGCGGTGGGCGCGTTCTCGCTCTCGGAGCCGGGTTGTGGCTCGGACGCGTCGGCGCTCACCGCAAGCGCGCGGCGGGACGGCGACGACTACGTGATGAATGGCGAGAAGAACTGGGTCACGAACGGCCGCCACGTGTGGACATTCCTGGTGTTCGCCCGCACCGGCCAGCCTGGCCCCAAGGGCATCAGCGCGTTCATCGTGGAGAACGACACGCCGGGGCTCACGATCGGCAAGTCCGAGAACAAGATGGGCCTGCGCGGCTCCGACACGGTGACGCTCAGCTTCGACGACGCCCGCGTGCCCGCCACGCAGCGGCTCGGCGCGGAGGGTGAGGGGTTCAAGATCGCGCTCACCATGCTCGACTCGGGCCGGATCGGCGTGGCATCGCAGGCGTTGGGCGTGATGACCGCGGCTTTCCACGAGGCCGTGCGCTACGCGCAACAGCGCAAGGCGTGGGGCGAACCGCTCTCCAAGATCCAGGCCATCCAGTTCAAGCTGGCCGAGATGGAGCGCCGCGTGCAGGCCGCGCGGCTGCTCATCCAGTACGCCGCGTGGCTCAAGGACACGGGTCAGGACTTCATCCGTGCCGCGAGCATGGCGAAGCTCTATACCACGGAAGCCGCCACCTGGGTGACGCACCAGGCCGTTCAGGTGCACGGAGGCTACGGCTACGTCAAGGAGTACGCTGTCGAGCGCTACTACCGAGATGCGCGCGTGATGGAGATCTACGAAGGCACGTCGGAGATCCAGCGCCTGGTCATCGCGCGGAGCCTGTTGAAGCACGGCGTGCAGGCGTAGACTCTCCCGAGCCGATGACTCGTTCGACACGGCGCGCGAGACTTGCGGCTGCGCCCGAGCCCCCCCGGAGACCCACAGCATGAGCCTCGTATTCCGTCACGCCATCGTCGTGGGTGCCAGTTCCGGACTGGGCGCTGAGATCGCCCGGCAACTCGCCGCCGACGGCTGCGCCGTGGCGCTGCTCGGGCGGCGCGAGGACGAGCTCAGGAAGGTGGCGGCGAGCATCGAGGCCGCGGGCCGGGGCCGGGCGATCGTCCAGCCGCACGACGCCACGCAATACGACCGTGTGCCCGCCGTGCTCGAACACGTCATGCGGGAGCTCGGCGGGCTCGATCTGCTGGTGTACACGGCGGGCATCATGCACCTGCCGCAGGAGGGCGAGTACGACGCCGCGCGCGACCGGGCGCAGGTCGAGGTCAACCTGCTCGGCGCCATGGCGTGGATGGCACCCGTGGCCGCGATGTTCGAGGCGAAGCGCGCGGGCACGCTGGTGGCCGTCTCCAGCATCGCCGGTGAGCGCGGCCGGCGCGGCTTTCCGGCCTACTCCGCCTCGAAAGCCGGGCTCACCGTGTGGATGGAAGGTCTGCGCAACCGCGTCTCGCGCTTTGGCGTCAACGTGGTCACGGCGAAACCGGGGTTCATGGACACGGCCATGCTCGATCAGGTCGAGCGAAAGCCCAAAGGGCCGCTGCTCACTTCCGCGCCACAGGCCGCCTCGCTCATCCTGGCCGCCGCGCGTCGCGGCACCAGTGCCAGCGTGTTCGTCCCCGGCATCTGGTGGCCCGTGGCCATGATCGTTCGCCACCTGCCTTCGTTCGTGTTTCGCCGGCTGAATATCTGATGGCCGCGTTGCGTACCTCGGCCGCATGGCGCGTTCTCGACGGGTTCGGCGGTTCCGTGCGCGCGCTTTCGCGCTCGGTGTGTCCGGCGAGCGTGGAGGAACTGGCCCAGGTGTTCGCCGACGCACGTGCCGAGGGTCTGGCCGTGTCGTTCCGTGGCGCGGGGCGCAGCTACGGCGACGCGTCGCTCAATACCGGGCAGCTGGCCGTGGACGGCCGCGGCATGCGGCGCATCCTGTCGTTCGACCGCGCGACCGGCATCGTCGAGGCCGAAGGCGGCGCGAGCATCGCCGACGTGTGGCGCCGCACCCTGCCCGAAGGCTGGTGGCCGGCGGTGGTGCCCGGGACCATGCACCCCACCCTCGCCGGCTGCGTGGGCATGAACATCCATGGCAAGAACTGCTTCAAGGTGGGCCCGTTCGGCGACCACGTGCTGGAGTTGGACCTGCTCACCGCGGCCGGCGAGCGCGTGACGCTCTCGCGTGAACGCGACCCCGAACTCTTCCGCGCGGTGATCGCGGGACTCGGCCTGTTGGGGGCAGTGACGCGCGTGAAGCTGCAATTGAAGCACGTGCACAGCGGCGAACTGCGCGTGCGCCCGTTCGCCACGAAGACCCTCTCTCAGATGTTCGACACGTTCGTGGAGCACATGCCGCACGCGGACTACGCCGTGGGTTGGCTCGACTGCTTCGCCACGGGCCCCGCGTTCGGGCGCGGCCTCGTGCACGTGGCGAACCACCTGAGCCCCGCCGAGGACCCGAACGGGCACACCTCGCTGGCGCTCATGAAGCAGGACCTGCCGCCGAGCATCCTGGGCGTGCCCAAGTCGCTCTTGTGGATGGTGCTCAAGCCGTTCACGAACGACACGGGGATGAAGTTCGTGAACAGCGTGAAAGTTGCGCTGCCCGAGCCGGTGGGCAAGGACGGCACCTACCGTGACTCCCACGCGGGGTTCGCATTCCTGTTGGACTACGTGCCCGACTGGCGGCTGTCGTACGGCGACGCCGGCTTCATCCAGGTGCAGCTGTTCGTGCCAGATGCGAACGCGCGCGAGGCGTTCGCCGAAGCGCTCCGACTCTGCCAGCGGCGCGGGGTCGTCTCGTACCTGGGCGTGTTCAAGCGCCACCGCGCCGACGACTACCTGCTCTCGCATGGGCTCGACGGCTGGTCGCTGGCGCTCGACTTCAAGGTGCCGCGCGAGCCGAAACGCCTGTGGGACACGGCCGCGGACCTCACGCGGCTCGTGTTGGAAGCCGGCGGCACATTCTATCCGGCCAAGGACCAGGTGGTGGACGCCGCGTCGTTCGCACACTCGCTCGGCGACCGGCTGACACGCTTCAGCGAGATCAAGCGCCGCCTCGATCCCGGCGGCCTGTTCGCGAACGACCAGGCGCGACGGCTGGGGATCGTCTAGCTCGAACGCTCTGACGAGCGCGCCTGGCACAGCTCGACGAGCATGCCACCGAAGCTTTTCGGGTGCAGGAACGCTACCTGTGAGCCGTGTGCGCCCTGTCGCGGTGACTCGTCGATGAGGCGTGCGCCAGATGCCCTGGCTTGGGCGAGCTGCGCCACGAGATCCGTCACTTGGAGACTCACGTGATGCAGGCCGGGGCCGCGGGACTCGAGGAACTTCGCCACGGTGTGTTCGGGTGAGCGCGGCTCGAGGAGTTCGAGCGTCACGGGACCCAGATGCACGAACACAACTCGTAGCGCGCCGTCATCGAGCAGCTCCTCGCCACCGCGCGTGGCGCCCAGCGCGTTGACGAGCACCTCGACCAGCGGGTCCGCCTCGCGCACGGCGATCGCCACGTGCGAGAGCGCGGTGATGGGGGAGTCTGGGGCGCCGCTCACCGCTTTTCTCCCGGGCGGTGCACGCCGAAGACGGAGCGCATGATGTCGCACACCTCGCCCAGGGTGGCCTTCGCCGTGAGCGCCCCGAGGATGGGCGGCATCAAGTTTGACGTTCCGCGCGCGGCGGCGTCCAGCTTGAGCAGCGCGGCATCGCACGCCACACGATCGCGCGAGGCGCGCCAGTCGGCCAGGAGCTGGGCGCGCTTCGTCTCAACGGCCGGATCGTGCTGGAACGGCGGCGCGGGCACCGGGCGGTCGTCGCCGAACACGTTGACGCCCACCACGGGGCGTTCGCCGCTCTCCACGTCGCGCTGCCAGCGATACGCGGCCTCGTGGATCTCGCCCTGCACCCAGCCCTCGGCGATGGCGTCGAGCATGCCGCCTCTTGCGTCCACTTGTGCGATGAGCGCGCGGGCACGCGCCTCGAGATCGGCGGTCATGGACTCCACCCAGTAACTCCCGGCAAGCGGGTCGGCGGTGTCGGTGGCGCCGCTCTCGTGCGCCAGCACCTGCTGCGTGCGGAGCGCCAGCAGTGCCGACTCCTGCGACGGAAGCCCGAGTGCTTCGTCGTAGCTGTTCGTGTGCAGCGACTGCGTGCCTCCCAGCACGGCGGCCAGGCCCTGCACGGTCACGCGCACGATGTTGTTGAGCGGCTGCTGCGCGGTGAGCATGGAGCCCGCCGTCTGCGTGTGGAAGCGGAGCTTTCGCGCCTCCGCATCGCGGATGCCGAATCGCTCGGTGAGCAACTCGGCCCAGAGCTTTCGCGCGGCGCGGAACTTGGCCGCCTCCTCGAACAGGTGGTTGTGCGCGTTGAAGAAGAACGACATGCGCCGGGCGATGGTCACCAGGTCGAGCCCGCGCTCGCGCGCCGCCTCGAGGTAGGCGAGGCCATTGGCCAGCGTGAATGCCAGCTCCTGCACCGCGGTCGAGCCCGCCTCGCGCATGTGGTAGCCCGACACCGAGATGCTGTTCCACTGCGGCACATGGGCCGCGGTGAACTCGAACACGTCGGTGATCAGCCGCAGCGAGGGGCGCGGCGGGTAGATGTACGTGCCGCGCGCGATGTACTCCTTCAAGACATCGTTCTGCACCGTGCCGCCCAGCTTCTCGCGCGGCGTGCCGCGCGCGTCCGCCACCGCCACGTAGAACGCCAGCAGCAGCGGCGCCGTGGCGTTGATGGTCATGGACGTGGTCACGCGGTCCAGCGGCAGCCCGGCGAGCAACTCCTCCATGTCGGCTAGGCAGGAGATGGCCACACCCACGCGCCCCACCTCGCCGCGCGCGAGCGAATGGTCGCTGTCGTAGCCCATCTGCGTGGGCAGGTCGAACGCCACCGACAACCCCGTCTGGCCCTGCCCCAATAAGAACCGGAACCGCTCGTTCGTCTGCCGCGCCGACCCGAATCCCGCATACTGACGCATCGTCCACACCCGAGAGCGATACATCCCCGGATGAATGCCGCGCGTGTACGGCGCCTCCCCCGGAGGAGGAGTGCGACGAGCCATGTCGCGAGGCAGATCCGCCGGGGAATAGGCTGCCTGAACGGTGATCTCAGAGGGCGTGCGGCGGGTGGGGACGGACGGGTTCCTCGACGAACGCGCACGCTCGTCAGCGGCAGGCGTGCGAACCCGCGAGGCCTTCACCGGAGTCTTCGATACAGCCTTCGGCCGTCCGCTCATGCCACGCCTCCAGATGCGGTGACAGGAGTCAGACGAATCAAGACCTGCCCCGCCGACACCGCGTCCCTCTCGGCCACCGACACCTCCGAGACCACCCCATCATGCGCCACCGTCAACTCGTTCTGCATCTTCATCGCCTCGACCACCACCACCGCCTGTCCGGCCCGCACCGTATCGCCGAGCCGCACCCTCACCGCCACCACCACGCCCGGCATCGGCGCTGACACCGTCTCACCGCGCGCAGCGACCCGGCCGCTGCCCGCCGCCTGCAGCATCTTCTCGAGCGGGTGCTTCACCTCCACCGGGATCACCGCTCCGCGGATGCCCACTTCGAGGCCCTCCGCCGACGGCGTCACGCGGACCACGTGCGAGCGGCCATCGATCAGCAGGGAATACACCTCGCCGTCGGGCAGTCGCACGAAGTCGGCCTCGATGCGCTGGCCGTCGGCCTCGAGGATCAGGTGCTCGCCCTCTGTGCGGAACGTCACCTCGGCCTCGCGGCCCTCGAGCGTCACCCAAAGTTTCATCTGCGGCCTCGCTCGCGGCCGGCCCACTTCCAAGCCGACGCGCCGCTGCCGTCCTCGAGCCCGCCCACCCGCACGCGCTGGCGCTCGGCGCGCTCGTGGAGCGCCGCGGCGAGCAGCGCGGCGTTCCTGGCCTCGGGCCCGGGCCTCAGCGCGTCCGGCCGCCAGTGCTCCTCGATGAAGCGCGTGGACAGGTTGCCTGCCGCGAACTCGGGGTGGATTGCCAGCCACGCGTGGAACGCCAGGTTGTGGTGCGGCCCCTCCAGCACGAACTCGTCCAGCGCGCGCACCAGCCGGCGGCGCGCCTGTTCGCGATCGGCGCCCCACACGATCAGCTTGGAGAGCAGCGAGTCGTAGAACACCGGCACCTCGTAACCGCGGTAGATGCCCGAGTCGTTGCGCACGCCGGGCCCCTGCGGGAAGCGCACGCGCTCGATGGTGCCCACGCTCGGCATGAAGTTCCGCGCCGGGTCCTCGGCGATGATGCGCGCCTCGAACGCCCAGCCTCGGGGCTCGGGTGGCGTGTCGCCGAACGACAACTCGTCGCCCTCGGCCACGCGCAACTGCTCCGCCACCAGGTCCAGCCCCGTGACCATCTCGGTGACCGGGTGCTCCACCTGGAGCCGCGTGTTCACCTCGAGGAAGTAGAACTGTCGTTGCTCATCCAGGATGAACTCGACCGTGCCGGCCGACACATAGCCCACCTGCTTCGCCACCCGGCACGCGGCCTCGCCGAACGCCGCGCGTGTCCTGGCGTCGAATGCGGGGCAGGGGGTCTCCTCCAGCAGCTTCTGGTGGCGACGCTGCACCGAGCACTCGCGTTCGCCCAGGAACACCACGCGGCCGGTGTGGTCGGCGAGGATCTGTGCTTCCACGTGGCGCGGGCGCTCGATGAAGCGCTCCACGAACACGCGCTCGTCACCGAATGCGGCCTTGGCTTCGCCGCGGGTCAGGTCCCAGGCGGCATCGAGGTCCGCGTCGCTCTTCACCACGCGCATGCCCTTGCCCCCGCCACCGGCCGCGGCCTTGAGCATGAGCGGATAGCCGAGCTGCTTCGCGAACTTCTTCACTTCTTCGCGGGAGTTCACGGGCCCAGGTGAGCCCGGCACCACCGGCACGCCCGCGGCCAGCGCGGCTTCTCGCGCGGCGAGCTTGTCGCCCAGAGCCGCGATGGTCCCGGGACTGGGGCCGATGAACACGATGCCCGCCTGAGCGCACGCGCGCGCGAACGCCTCGTTCTCGGCGAAGAACCCATAGCCGGGGTGGATGGCGTCGGCGCGCACGCGCCGGGCGGTCTCGATCACGCGCTCGAGATTCAGGTAGCTCTCGCGCGACGGCCCCGCGCCCACGGGGTAGGCCTCGTCCGCCATGAGCACGTGCAACGACGTGCGGTCGGGCTCGCTGAAGATGGCGATGCTCGTGCGTTCGGTCTCGCGGAGCGTGCGGATGATGCGCACGGCGATCTCGCCACGATTCGCGATGAGCACGCGCTGGATTCGCGCCATCAGTCCTCCAGCACCACGAACGCCACGCCAAGGCCGCCATCGTGCGAGATCGTGAGATGGGACTTCTTCGCTCCCATGGCGTTGAACCGTTCGAGCGCGACGCCGGTGAGCCGCAGCGTGGGCACACGGCCGCCGGGCTGCACGACCTCGATCTGCGTCCACGCGACGCCGCCCGCGATGCCGGTGCCGAGCGCCTTGCTGGCGGCTTCCTTGGCGGCGAAGCGGGCGGCGAGATGCGGGAGCGGGTCCTTGAACCCGCGGCAGTAGGCGAGCTCGTCGGGCGTGAACAGCCGGCGCTCCATGCGTTCGCCGAACCGCTTGAGCGACTCGGAGATGCGCTCGACCTTGCACACGTCGATACCGATGCCGCGAATGGGCAAGAGGCCTCCGGGGGAGCGCTGGTACTGGGCGGAAGAGGACGAATCTAGGCAGCGGTACTCAGCATGGCAAGGCGGAGGCTTGTCGCGGGCTCGAGACACCTGCCGCTGCCGCGGGACGGCAAGCACACCCTTGCTGGGCCACGAGCTACAGCCCCACCTCGATGCCCATCCTGATCGCCCGCGGTTGCCTGGCCAGCCTCGGGTCGTTGACGGGGACCCAGGCGCCGGCGCCGCCGTTCAGGCGGGGGTCCCAGTAGGCGCCGCCGCCCTGGCCGGTGTCGGTGCGGTAGCCGGCGTAGTCGTCGCGCTGGGTGTTGATGACGGGATTCGGGAAGCCGGCCACGCTCACGGCGGCGTCGCCGCGCGAGTCGAACAGATTGCGGATGTCGAGCAGCAAGCGGGCGCCGTGCAGCGGGGTGGGCTCCAGGCGCAGGGCGATGTCGGTGCGCTCGCTCCATGGGAGTTGGCGCGAGTTGACGGCGGAGAGGTCGGGCGTGATCAGCGGGCCGCTCGTCTGGCCGGCGTACGCCACCGTGGGCGTCCAACGCGGGCCCGACGCGACCTGCGTCACCCATGCGAACGTGAACGCGTGCGGTTCCCGCCACACGGCGTCCAGGCCGAGCATGTGCCCGCGGTCCCAGTCGAGCGCATGCTCGCCGATCGGGAGCGGCCGGAAGCCGAACGGCTGGCCGTAGTACCAACCCTCGGGGCCCGAGATGCTCCCGTGCGCGCTCATGAACGTGTAGCGGAGCGAGAACTCGCCGGTGAGGAATCGGCGCAACGCCGACGCGCGCGGCGCGGCGTGCGCGGCCGGAGCCTGCCGCGCGCCGGCCAGCAGCGCCACCTCGAAGCCCTTGGCGTGCCCGTACTCCGAGTTCTGATAGCGCGGCCGGTATGTGCCCGAGAAGTAGGCATCGTTGGCCACGCCGATCTGGCCGTAGAGGTCGCGGGAGAATACCGACACCTGGGCCGACCAGCG
>JANNKI010000322.1:0-2753 GCA_031396225.1 bacterium
CAGCAGCACGGCCGTCGTCTGGTCCCCACGATGCACGCGCACCAGGTACACCGACGCGCCCGCCGCGGGGTCGCACGAGAGCTCGCCCCCCGGCACGCGGTAGATCGTGTCCACCGGCGCGTCCTTGAGCACGGCGGACCAACGCCGCGTCCAGTCGCCGCCCGCCGCGCGCTGGCCGTACGAGCGCATCGCGCGCTGGCGACCGTACCACCCGCGGTAGGCCCACGGCAGGCGCAGGTTGCCGCAGGCGCGTGACGCGTCGGCCGAGTCGAGCGAGGCGAGCCGCGATTGGATGCGGTCGGGCTCGCAGCCGGACGGAAATTCCGGCGCCGCCTCCGCGACCGGCGACCGCGTCGCGGCCGTGGCCGTTGCCACCCCCAGCCACAGACCGACAAGCGCGGCGGCGAGCAGGCGGGTCTGGGCGCGATGCATGGCGGGGCCTCCGAAGTCACGGTGCGTGCGGCTCGAATCCGACTCTAGACCGCGCTCCGCGCGCCTACAACGCGCGCTTGCGGAACCCCTGCACACCCAGCAGCACCGCGACGACCGCGTAGCCCACCGCCCACCACACCATGACCGCGCTCGGCAGCGCGCCGGAAGAGAACGGCGACATCTGCAGGTCGCGCATGATGCTGGGCTGCATAAAGTAGGCGGCGCGCTGCCACAGCGCCTCGGTGGGCAGGAGCAGGCTCGCCACCGTGCCCACGTTCTGCGCGGCCAGGTTGCCCGCCAGGGTGCCGACCTGCTCCACCCAACCGCCGATGAACGCCAGACCGTAGAGCCCGAACGCCAGGATGCCGTTCGTCACGGTGGACAATCTCGCGCCGCCGGCGATCGAGATGGACACGAACACCACCGCCTCGAGTGCCATGAGCGGCAACCCTTGCGCGAGCCCCGGTGGCGTGAAGTCCCCAAACAGGCGCGCGATCAGCAGCACACCGCCCGATACGATCGCGAAATACGTCACCGCCACCAGCGAGAACGCCAGCCACTTGCCGAGCACGATCGTGGACCGGCGCACGGGTTTGCTCGCCACGGTCTGCGCCACGCCCGAGGCGATCTCGCCCGAGAGCGTGTCCACCGGCAGCAGCACGGCGGTCATGAGTGTCAAGAAGTGCGTGGCGTAGAGCCCGGCCAGCGTGAGCAGGTTCAAGAGCATGCGCTGGCGCACCACGATGGGCCCCGCCTCCTCGGCCACGCGCGCCGCCACGAAGTGGAATCCCACGCCGTAGAGAACCAGGAACCCGGCCGCGCCGATCAGCGTGGCCACCAGCACGCGCCGGCGCGCGGCCTCGTGCAGCGTGAGGTGCATGACCGTGAGGAGCGCGCTCATCCGGGCCGCTGGTCCTCGCCCATCACCTCGAGGAACGTATCCTCGAGCGAGCGGCGGTACGGGGTCATGGCGTAGAGCCGCGCGCCGGCCTGCACCAGCGCGGCGGCCAGCGCGGGCAGCGCCTGTTCGTCGGCCACGCGCAGGCGAGCGCGGGATTCTCCGCGTTCAAGCACCGTCCCGTGCGCGGCGAGCACGTCGTGCGGCGCCCCCTCGACGCGGAGTTCCACCTCGAGGCCGATGGCCTGGGCCGCGAGATCCAGCTCGTGCACGACGCGGCCCTGCTTGACGAACACGACGCGGTCGCAGGTCGCCTCGACCTCGCCCAGCAGGTGCGAGTTCAGGAACACGCTGGTGCCGTGCGCGCGCAACTCGCGGATCAGGTCGCGCACGAGCAGCCGCCCGAGTGGATCCATGCCCGACGTGGGCTCGTCCAGGAACACGATGTCGGGATCGTTCAGGAGCGCCTGCGCCAGTCCCACGCGCTGGGTCATGCCCTTGCTGTAGCCGGCGATCGGGCGGTCCGCCGAGTCCAGCAGGTCCACGCGTGCGAGCAACGTGTCGGCCTTCGCTTCGAGGGCGTGGCCCGAGAGCCCGAACAGCCGGCCGTGGAAGCGCAACAGCTCGCGGCCGGTGAGCCAGTCCTGGAAGCGGAAGTGCTCGGGCAGGAATCCCACACGCGCGCGCGTGCGCCGGTCACCGATCGGGCGGCCCAGCATCGTGCCCCTGCCCGCACTGGGTTCGATCAGCCCCAGCAGCATCTTGATCGACGTGGTCTTGCCGGCGCCGTTGGGTCCGAGGAAGCCGAACACCTCGCCGCGCCGGACCGACAGGCTCAGGTCGGCGACGGCCAGCTTGTCGCCAAAGCGCTTGCGCAGCTGATGCGTCTCGACGGCGAGTTCAGCCATGGGACGGAACCTAGCCCTGGTCCCCTGATGTCGCAATGGCGCTGGCGAGGGTTCGCGCGGGAGTCGTCATTCGTGCGCGATCGCGGCCACCGGCGGCAGGTCGCTGGCCCGGCGGGCCGGGTAGGTTCCGAACACCAGCCCCACCAGCGAGGACGACAGCGTGGCGATCAGGATGGAGCCCGCCGACAGCACCGGGTAGACCGGCACGCGTACCAGGTGCCGGAAGCCCGCGGTCACGCCCGCCGCCACGAGAAAACCCACGAGCAGTCCCACCGCGGCGCCGACGAGCGCGATGGCGATGGACTCAGTGAGGAACTGGGCGTGGATGTCGGCCCGGCGCGCCCCGACGCTCTTGCGGATGCCGATCTCGCGCGTGCGCTCGGCCACCGACGCCAGCAGCACGTTCATGATGCCGATGCCGCCCACCAGCAGCGAGATCCCCACCAGCGCGCCGACGAACAGCTTGAGGAGCAGGAACCCCTGCTCGACCTTGCTCAATTGCTCGCGGCCGACGG
>JANNKI010000433.1:0-7220 GCA_031396225.1 bacterium
CCCGCCGTCACGCTGCACGTGTACGGCGGCGAGATGGACCACTGCCACATCTTCGAGCCCGTCGAGAACGGCTGGCTCCGTCGCTACCGCGAGCTCAGCTACACGGCGTGACCCGCGTCGGCACGGCCCTCCCCGGGCTGGTGGTGAGCGTGCTGCTGGCCACCGCGGCGTTTCTGCTGGCCGACGTTCCGTTCGTGAAGGACACGCTGCACCTGTCCGCGCTGCTGCTGGTGATCCTGTTGGGCATGGCGCTGCGCACGTTCATGCCGTTGCCGGCCTGGGCCGAGCCGGGTGTGCGCGTGGCGCAACGGCCGTTGCTCCGCTGGGCGGTGGCAGGGCTGGGGTTCCGGCTGTCGCTCGGCGAGATCGTTCGCATCGGCGGGCCCGCGCTGGTGGTGGTGGTGACCAGCACGTTCGCCGCACTCGCGTTCGGCGTGTGGGTGGGGCGCAGGCTCGGCCTCTCGGAAAAGCTCGCCATACTCCTGAGCGTGGGAGGAGGCATCTGCGGCGCCTCTGCCGTGGTGGCGGCGGACAGCGTGCTGCAAGCGGAGAAGCGCGAGTCGGCGCTGGCGTTGGGCATCATCACGTTGCTCGGCACGCTCGGCATCGTCGCCTACCCCTGGCTCGGCCGCGCCGCCGGCATGAGCGACTTCCTCTACGGCGTGTGGGACGGCGCGAGCCTGCACGAGATGGCGCAGGTGGTGGCCGCCGGCGCGGGCTACAGCCACGAGGCGACCGACGTGGCCACCGTGGTGAAACTCGCGCGCATCACGCTGTTGGCGCCGGTCGTCTTCTACCTGGCCTGGCGCATGCGACAAGCCGCCGCCACCCCGCGGCCGGAGGCCGCGGAGGCCCCCAGGCAGCCCGACCGCTCTCCCAAGGTCTCCCTCGTGCCCTGGTTCCTCGTGCTGTTCGTGCTGTTCGCCGCCTTGAACAGCACGGGCTGGCTCGCGGCACCGCTCGTGAAGCAACTGCAGCGGGTCGACCTCTGGCTCCTGTGCGTGGGCATGGCGGGCGTGGGGCTCCAGACGAGTTTCGCCGACCTGGGTCGCGCCGGCTGGGCGCCCATCGCCGCGGGTGCGGCGCAGTGGCTGTTGCTGGCGCTCGTCTCCTACGGGCTGGCGTACGCGCTGATCCGCTAGCGGTTCAGGCGGCCCGCGCCACGTCTTGCTCGCCTTGACCGTCCTCGCCCACCGTGCACCTGAGCGCGTCGAGGCAGTCGGGGCAGAAGCCGCTGCCGCCCTCGCGCTCCATGATGGCAAACGCCTCCGCCTGCGCGAGCGCATGCCGGTACGGGCGCGACGCCGACAGCGCGTCGTAGACATCGGCCACCGCCAGCACGCGAGACAACTCGGGCAACTGCTCGGCGCCGATGCCGCGGCAGTAGCCGCTGCCGTCCATGCGCTCGTGGTGGGCGGCACTCGCGAAGGCCAGCCACTCGAAGCCCTGCACGTGTTCGAGGATGCGCTCGGTATAGAGCGCGTGCATGCGCATGATCTCCCACTCGGCGGGGTCCAGCGGGCCCGGCTTGTCCAGGATGCTGTTCGGCACCGAGAGTTTCCCCAGATCGTGCAGCAGCGCCGCCGAACGCGTCTCCTCCACCAGCTCGCGGCTCCAGCCGAGCGCGCGCGCCACGCCCACCGACAGCTCCGCGACGCGGTGCGAGTGCGCCCCCGTGTAAGGGGACTTGGCGTCCACGATGCCCGCGAACACGTGCGCCACGCGCTGCAACGTCGCCTTGCCCGCGAGGAGGGCCGCGTGCCCGGGCTCGGCCGCCGACACCTCCGCGCGCAGTCCATGCGTCGAGCGCGCGACCCAGCTCGCGAGCTGTGACTCCAGGCCTCGGCACGCCTCGACCACGGTGGGGTCGAACCACTTGCCGGAGCGTCGGCGAACGAGCGCCAGCCCGGCTGCGGGCCCGCCCGCGGCGGCGAACACCTCGAGGATCTGCGCCAGCCCCAGCACGCGCGCCACCACGGGGATCTGCTCGCCACTGAGCCCTCGCGGGTGGCCACGGCCGTCCCAGTGCTCGTCGAGCGCGCGCACCGCTTCGGACGCCCCCGAGCCAAAGCCCAGCTGCAATACGATCTCGGCGCCGCGGTCGCAGCGCACCCGCACCAGTTCCGCCGCCACGCGCGGGCCGAGCCCCGCCAGCGTCACCATGCGCCGGGCGCGCTCGAACCACGACGAGCCGGGAGCGGCGTGCTCCATCGCGAACTGCGCGGCGCGTAGATCGTTGGACCAGTCCGTCAGCATGCGCGCCCGCTTCGCCTGGATGTCGTTGCCGCCGAAGATGTCGCACAGCGCCGCGGAGTTGCTCGAGCAGCCCGCGTCCTTGAGGAGCGCGCCGTAATAGAGATCACGCCGCGTCTGGAGCGGCAGGTCGAGCCGCCGGGCCAGCTCCATGCAGATGAGGCAGGTGCGGAGCGAATGCCCCATGGGCTGCCCCTCGGTGAGGTCCAGCGCGAACGACAGCGCGGCCAGCACATCCGTGAGCGGGACGACCTCGGGCGGGGCGATGCGAGCGAGTGATGGGTTCACCCTGCCGGTATCGGTGCGCCGCCGACTTCGCTTGAGGCCACCCGGGCGGACGCGATACCATTCCCGCAGCGAAACGCCCACCCAAGCCCCCCTCGCCGGCGCCCCCGGTCCGCCCGCCCGGGCGGCACCTGGTGGCCTCTGGCGGCCCCCAGCGAGCGGACGGCTCGCATCCCTGCTGAGGAGTCCCGATGGCCCCCGAGCCGTTCCGGACGCCGGCCTTGCGCCTGCTGTCCGTGCTGAGTCTCTTGTTGGCGCTCGCCTCGCCGGCGCACGCCCTGCGCATCGTCAACTACAACATCCTCAACTACCCGGGCAGCACCGCTGCGGCGCGTGACCCGCTGTTTCGCACCATCCTCGGGCCGCTCGCGCCGGACGTGGTCGTGGTGCAGGAGATGCAATCGGCCTCGGGGTGCACCCAGTTCCTCGCCAACCTGAACGCACTCGAGCCCGGCCAGTGGGCCGTCGCGACGTTCATGAATGGCAACGACACCGACTCGGGGCTTTTCTACAAGCCCGCGCGTGTGCAGTTGCTCGGCCAGTGGGCGTTCTATCCCAATGCCGCGAACCTGCTGCGGTTCGTGCACGTCCACCGGCTGATGCCCGTGGGCTACACGGCCGCCGCCGCCGAGATCCGCGTGTACTCGCTGCACCTCAAGGCTTCCATGGGTTTCGAGGCGCAGCGGCTGGCCGAGGCCGCGGGACTACGCGACTCCTTGAACGCCATCCCTCCCGGCACGCATGCGCTGGTCATGGGCGACTTCAACTTCTACGCCGGCACGGAACCCGGCTACCTGAAACTGCTCGAGTCGCAGGCCAGCAACGTCGGCCGCCTGTACGATCCTCTCGGCCTGCAGGGCATCGCCTGGCAGGACAACACCAGCATGCGGTACGCGTGGACCCAGTCGCCGTGCAAGACCGGTGACACCGGCTGCGCGAGCGGCGCCGCCACCGGCGGCATCGACGATCGCTTCGACTTGATCCTGCCCACCTACGCCTGGCAGGATGGCGCGGGCCTGGAACTGGTGCCGGGCAGCTACATCGCCGTGGGCAACGACGGCCTGCACCACAACAACAGCATTCAGGACCCGCCCACGATCCCCGAGGGCGCGGCTTACGCCTCGGCGTTGCACGCCGCCGCCGATCACCTGCCCGTGCGGCTGGACCTGCGGCTCCCCGCACGGCTCTCGCTGCCCGGCGGGCCGCTCGCGTTCGGCACGGTCATCACCGGTGCGGCATCATCGGCCACGCTGGCCGTGAGCAATGCCGCGCCCGCGCCAGGCGAAGCGCTCGCCTACAGTTACACGGTGCCGGCCGGCTTCAGCGCTCCGGCCGGCCCCCAGAGCGCGGCGGCGGGCGTCACGAACCTGGACGCCATCGCGCTCGATACCAGCACGCCGGGCGCGAGGTCGGGCTCGCTCGTGCTCACCAGCAACTCGGTCGAGGGCGCGCTGCCGGGCCTCGCGCTGACCGGGACCGTGTTGCGCCACGCGGTGCCCTCGCTCGACTCGGCCACCGTGCTGACCATCGGCACGCTCGACCTGGGCACTCACCCGGCGGGAGCGTTCACGCCGGGTGAGCTGCGCGTGCACAACCACGGCTACGACGCCGCACTTCAAGCCAGACTGGCGCTGGCGAACCCCAGCATCGCGGGTGGAGCCGGGCGCTTCGCGGTGGCGGGCGCCACGCCGCAACTCCTGGCCGCCACCGGTGCCACGTTCGCGGTTTCGTTCGACGACGCGGGAGCCACCGCCGACTCCACTTACTCGGCAACGCTCACGTTCGCGAGCGCAGACGAGCCGCTGCCGGGCGCACTGCCCGCCACCGCGCTCTCGCTGGACCTGTCGGCGCGGCTCGAGGGCGGCGGCGCGGTCGGCGTGGAACACCAGCGCCCGAGCGCCACCGTGCTGCTCGCACCCGCTCCCAACCCGCTTTTGGGCGGGAGCCTGCTGCGCTTCGACCTGGCGCAGGGCGGGGACACGCGCCTCGAGGTGTTCGACGCGGCCGGGCGGCGCGTCGCGGAATTGCTGCACGCCGGGCTCGAACCCGGGCGGTACACTCTTCGTTGGGACGGCCGCGGCGACGGCGGTGAACCGCTCGGCGCCGGGCTCTACTTCGTTCGCCTGATCGCACCGGGCATCCGACCGCACGCGGCTCGACTCGCCATCGTGCGGTGACGCCCACCCGCCGGGCGACCCCCACGCGGGTCGCCCGGTCCCCTTCGCTCCGAGAGGGCTCCGCCGCATGCTCCGCCAGGTTCGCTCGCTCGCCCCGCTCCATCGAGGCCTGCTGACGGCGGCGCTGCTCCTCGGCGTGTTCGCCGCTCCCGCGCACGCGTTGCGCGTGGTCACCTGGAACCTGCTTGCCTACGACGACCTGGCCGTGCCCGCGCGGCGGCCGCACATGCTGCAGATCGTGTCCGGGCTGGCTCCGGATGTGATGATCGTGCAGGAGCTGTTCTCGCCCGCCGCGGCCGATTCGTTCGCCAACCTGCTCAAGTTCATGATGCCCGCGAAAGTCTGGAAGGGCGGCGGCGGCACCTACCTGGCCACGACGCAGAGCGCGCTCTACTACGACTCGCTCCAGGTCAGCCACGGCAATCTCGTGGCCCTCGCCACCGGTGGCCCTCGCCAGGTGCTGGCGGCGTTGATCCGGCCCAATGGCTACAAGGCCAACGCCGCTTCGTTCCGCGTCTACAGCGTGCACTTCAAGGCCGGCAATGGCGCCACGGTGCCCACCGACTCGTCCACGCGCACCGCAGAGTGCACGAGCCTCCGGAACTCGCTCAACACGGCCCCCGCCGGCACGAACCTGTTGCTGGGCGGCGACAGCAACTTCTATGGCTCGTTCGAGACCGGCTACGCGCGGCTCACGGAGTCGCAGGCCGACAACGACGGCCGGCTCCGGGATCCGCTCACGCTGGCGGGCCTGTGGAACAACCCCGCCTATGCGCCCTACCACACGCAGTCGCCGTGCGCGGGCTCGCCGTGCGTGGGCAGCAGTGGCGGGATGGACGACCGCTTCGACCTGTTCCTCCATTCCTATTCGTTGAACGACGGGCTGGGCTTGGACGTGGTGGGCGGCGGCCTGCCGTCGGGCTATGGCCCCTACGGCAACGACGGCCAGCACTTCAACGACTCGATCGACGGCAGTGGTTTCAACAACGCAGTGCCGCTGTTCGTGGCCGCCGCGTTGCGCCAGGCGTCCGACCACCTGCCGGTCATCGCCACGCTGCAGTTGCCGGCCAAGCTCGCCACCGTGAGCGAGTTGGCGTTCGGTGATGTGCTGGTGGGGAGCGCGCCGAGCCAGTCGCTCGCCGTGGACAACTTGCCCGCGCCACCCGCCGCGACGCTCAGCTACTCACTCGCCGCCCCGGCGGGGTTCACCGCCCCGGGCGGCACGTTCAACAACACCGCGGCCGCGCCGGCCGATGTGCATGCCATCGTCATGCTCGCCGGGAGCGTCGGGGTCAAGACCGGCACGCTCACGATCAACTCCAACGATCTCGACACCACCGCGAAAGCCGTATTGCTCTCGGGCCGCGTGCTGGCACACGCGGTGCCCTCGCTCGACTCGCTCGCCGACGTGGTGGGCGACACGCTCGATTTCGCCATCGTGGCGCAGGGCAGCTTCACCGAGCGCTCGCTCCGGCTTCACAATCGCGGCTACTCCGCGCTTCAGGCGAGGCTCGTGCGCACGGCGGAGTTCGTGGCGGGCACCGAGCGATTCACGTTCCAGGCGCCGGCGGCGTTGGTGACCGACGCCGCAACGTATGCCGTCACGTTCAACGCCACCGGAGCGGATCCCGACAGCGATCACCTGGCCGAGCTGCGCATCGCCCCCGCGGATGAGCCACTGCCCGGTGCGCTCGCCTTCGACACGCTGCGCGTGACGTTGCGCGCGCACGTTGCGCCGAACGGCGGTGTGCCCGGAACGCCGACCGTGTTGCGCTTCTCGCCGCCCGCGCCGAATCCGTCGCGCGGCGGCACGCTGTTCGCGTTCGACCTGCCCGTGGCCGCGGCGGTGTCGCTCGCGCTCTATGACGCCGGCGGCCGGCGCGTGGCGGAGGTGGCGCGCGGCGAATACCCCGCCGGCCGGCACCAGGTGCGCTGGCAGCCCGCGGGCCGCACCGGCGAATCGCTGCGCGCGGGCCTCTACTTCGCGCGATTCGCCACGCCTGGGCTCACGCGGGTCGCTCGCCTCGTTGTGCTGCCGTAAAGCAGCCCGTCACTTCCGCTCGGAGGGCGGTTCGTCCGCCTCGGAGGGGAGGGCCGCGCCAGGCGCGCCCTCCTCGAAGCCCCGACACGCGAGCATGGGCAGCCGCGGGTAGCGCTCGTAACTCGCGTCCTGGCGCGATCTTTCGCACAGCCAGAACCGGCTTCGCGGCGTCTGGACGAGGCGGGCGTGCCGGCAGCGCGCGCACAGTCCCACGGACTTCGGGTCGATGTTGCTCATTCGGATGCCCGTCGCATGCCGCGCTCCCTGCCGTGGACTGTCGGTGTGGACTACGGTTCGACCGGGCCCGAGCCTGCTGAGAGTGGCACGCACGACGGAAGATAGTTTCGTATCCGGCTGCCCCGCAGCACGTTTCAGCTTTGTCACTCGGGTTGGCCCGCAGCTTGCGATGCTAGCACGCCGATCAGTGTTCTCCGCACGGATCGATGAGTCGCGATCGGCAGACA
>JANNKI010000503.1:0-2910 GCA_031396225.1 bacterium
CACGCCCCCCGTGCTCGCCGCCGCGACCACCGCCGGCGGAGTCAGCGCCAGCGTGGGCGGGCCGAGCGTGGCGGCGCTCGCCACATTGGAGAGCGGGCCGGCGTTGCCGAACTCGTCGCAGCCACGCTGGACGGTGACCCACGCACGCACCCCCGGGTGGCGCCTGGGCTCCAGGTCGCCATACGTCTCGTCGCGGTCCAGTCGGACGTCGGCCGTGGGCGCGTGGGCCGCGCGGCGCAAGAGGTCGGGCAGGTTTCGGTAACCATCCGGGCCCACCACGAGGTCCAGCACGCGCTTCTGGCCCAGCAGGCGCTTGCGCAGGTGCTGCGCCATGCAGCCGGCCACGCCCACGATCAGGTCGGGGTTCTTCAACTTCAAGTGCGCGAACTCGCCCAGGCGCCCAAGTACGCGCAGCTCGGCGTGCTCGCGGATGGCGCAGGTGTTCAGTATCACCGCATCGGCGTCCTCGGCTCGCGCCACCAGCTCCATGCCCGCGCGCTCCAGGACGCCGGCCATGAGTTCGGAGTCGGCCACGTTCATCTGGCAGCCGTAGGTCTCGAGGAACACGCGCTTCATAGGACTGGGAACGGTAGCACGCAGCGTCCCGACGGCGCTAACCGCGCGGGTGCGATCGCGGCGACTCCCGCGGCCGCGCGGAGTTGACCGAGTTTGCACTCGGCCACACACTGCCCGGCCCGGAACCAGGAGCCTCGTCATGCCCTCGAAGTCGACCCGCGAGATCGTCACGTTCAAGAACCCGGCGCCCGGCCGCGACTACTGGATCCGCCACGAGTGCCCGGAATACACGGCCCTGTGCCCGGTCACCGGCCAGCCGGATTTCGGCACCATCATCGTGCGCTACGTGCCCGACCGGCTGTGCGTGGAGTTGAAGTCGCTCAAGCTCTACCTGTGGTCATTTCGGAACGAAGGGCACTTCTTCGAGCAGGTGACGAACCTCATCCTCGACGACCTGGTGCGGGCGATGAAGCCGCGCGAGCTCAAAGTGATCGGGCTCTTCAACGTGCGCGGTGGTATCACCACGCGCGTCATGGCGCGCTACCAGAAGCCCACCGCCCGCCGGGCGGCGCGTCGCCGGTAGAACTCCCCGCTCGCGGTGCCCGAGCGATGGGGGCTATGCTTGCGCCACCGGGGCCACCCCGGGCCAGCCCGACGGGCGGACAGCGCCCACCGCAAGCAGGACGCGGCGGCGACGCCCGTCGGCGGGCCCATTCACTAGGAGTGATGCTCACGTCCATCCGTCGCATGCTCGCGGGAGTCGCGCTCGCGTCGCTTTGCTTCTCCGCCGCAGGCGCCCAGGAATTCGTGCCCGGCGAGCTGCTCGTGCGCTGGAAGCCGCACGCCAGGGCGGCTGCCCGCCTGGCAGCGCTTCAGCCGCTCGGAGCCCAGCGAATCGCCACCTATGCGCTCACCGGCATCGAACGCCTCCGGGTGGACGGCGTGGGCGTGGAGGAGGCGGTCGCCCGGCTGGCGCTCGACACGCGCGTCGAGTACGCGGAACCCAACTACCTCTGGAGTATCGACCGCGCGCCCGACGACCCGCGCTACCCGGAGCTCAGGGGCCTCCACAACGCCGGCCAGACCGGCGGCATCGCCGGCGCGGACATCGGCGCCGAGTTCGCGTGGGATCGCTTCACGGGCGACCCCGAGCTGCTGATCGGCGACCTCGACACGGGTGCTCAGTACGACCACGCCGACCTCGCGGCCAACATCTGGACCAACCCGGGGGAGATCTCGGGCAACGGGCTGGACGACGAGGGCAACGGTTACGTGGACGACGTCCACGGCTACGACTTCCTGAACCACGACGGCGACCCGCGCGACGACAACGGCCACGGTACGCACACCGCCGGCACCATCGCCGCGGTTGGGAACAACGGCCTGGGTGTGACGGGCGTGGTGTGGCGCGCGCGCATCGTCGTGCTCAAGTTCCTGGGCTCCACGGGGAGCGGGCCCACGTCGGCGGCGGTCGAAGCGCTGGAGTACGCCACGCGCCTCGGCGTGCGGCTCACGAACAACTCGTGGGGAGGAGCGCTCTACTCGCGCGCCCTCGAGGACGCGATCAACGCGGCCGGCGCGGCGGGTCAGCTGTTCGTGGCCGCCGCGGGCAACTCGCGCTTGAACACGGACGTCAACCCGCAGTATCCGAGTGCGCTCTCGGCCGACTGCATCGTGTCGGTGGCGGCCACCGACCACGCCGACCAGTTGGCGCCTTTCTCCAACTACGGTGCGGCGACCGTGGACCTGGCCGCCCCCGGCATGGACGTGCTGTCGACATTTACCGGGGACTCCTTCCGCGTGCTCTCGGGCACGAGCATGGCCTCGCCGCACGTGACCGGCGCGGCGGCTTTCCTGATGGGCCGGTTCCCCGCGATGGCCGCCGCCGAGGTGAAGTCACGCCTGTTGCGTTTCGCCGACCCTCGCCCGGGGCTCGTGGGGCGCTGCGTCTCGGGTGGGCGGCTGAACGTGCGGCTCTCGGCGTCGGACCCGGACAGCGTGGCGCCGGGCGGCGTATCGGACCTGGCCGTCGCCGCACCCGGCTCCAACTCCCTGGACCTCGCGTGGACCGCCACCGGCGATGACGGCGGCGAGGGCACGGCGTCTCGCTATGAGTTGCGCGTGGCGACCGAACCGATCACGCCCGAGAACTTCGCCACCGCGATGCTCGTGCCCGCCCCGCCGCCTTCGGCGACGGGCGTGCCCGAGACATGGCGCGTGCGCGGGCTCGCGACCGGCAACAAATATTGGCTCGCGCTTCTCGTACGCGACGAGTTCGGAAACGCCGGCCCGCTTTCCAATGTGGCGAGCGCCGTCACGCTCGGCCCGCCCACGCTGGCGCTGACTCCGCCGGCGGTGGTCGCGGCGGCGAGCACGGGGGGCGTGCTGCTGCGC
>JANNKI010000506.1:0-3326 GCA_031396225.1 bacterium
TGTGGTCGCTGCACGGGAGCTCGCGCACCTCCTTCGTGCGCACACGCGTGTCCGCGTCGCCGCGCATGAGCATGCCGAGGAGCTGTCCGACCTGGTAGACGTCGTCTCTCGCCTGCCACTTGGGTGCGGCGCCAGCGAGGATGTCGCTCGGGGCGGTGAACGAGTTCATCGTGCGGGCGGCGACGCCTCGCCGGTCGCTCTGCGGCCGGGCGATCCCGAAATCGCCCAGCTTCAGCGTCGGGCCGTCACACACGAACAGGTTCAAGGGCGTCAAGTCGCGATGCAGCGTCTGGCCGCGGTGCAGCTTGCGCAGCACCTCGAGAACGCCCGCGATCTCGTTGCGCGCACGCTTCTCGTTCCACTCCTTGCCGTTACGGCGCAGGAACGATCGCAAGTCTCCGTGGCGAGCGTATTCCAGCACCAGGCAGTAGTGGAGGGGCCCCTGTTGCGACACGAGCGGGAATGCGTCGAACACGCGGATCGCCCGCGGATGCCCGTCGAGAACCTGCCCGAAATAGGCTTCCCTGAGCCAGCCGTCGATGTACACGCTGATCTTGATGCAGACGATGTCCGCGACGCGTGCCGACCGCCCCAGTCGCCGTGCCAGGTAGGCCTGACCAAACCCCCCTTCGCCGAGCAGCCCCTCGATGGAGTACTGGAGGCCCGTCTCCGGACTCGTCACGACCTGCCGGGGCGCCAGCAGGCGGCGCGGCGCTCCGCCGGTGGTGCGCACGGACCGGAGCGTCCGGGTGGTGGCGGTGGACAGGTGCCTCACACCTGCGACTCGCTTCATGTCGAAGATCCCCAGGCAGTTGCCGGCTCGCAAGAAAAAGTGGCCCGACTTGTCGAAGTCGGGGACCCTCGTTCGTCGCAGGAGTGTAGGCGAGAACAGCCCCCGGTCGGGTCCTCCCAGTGACGCGGCCGCAAGCCCAGGACTGAAGGAGGCAACCCGATGCGCGTCATGATCGTTGTGAAAGCCGACAAGAACTCCGAGGCCGGCATCCTGCCGGACGAGAAGCTCCTGACCGACATGGGGAACTACAACGACGAGCTGGTCAAGGCCGGAATCATGCTGGCGGGTGAGGGCCTGCATGCGAGCTCCAAGGGCAAGCGTGTCCGGTTCTCGGGCGGCAAGACCGCCGTGGTGGACGGCCCGTTCACCGAGACCAAGGAGCTGATCGCCGGTTTCTGGATCTGGCAGGTGAAGTCCATGGAGGAGGCCGTCGCGTGGATCAAGCGCTGCCCCTTCCCCTCCGAGGGCGAGACCGTATTGGAGATCCGTCCGGTGTTCGAGGCCGACGACTTCGGCGCCGAGTACACGCCGGAGTTGCGCGCCCAGGAAGAGCGCCAGCGCGCACAGATCGCCGCGAAGCAGTAGCCGCCCCGCATCCCACTGAAAGGACCGACGACCATGCGATTCATGATGCTCATGATCCCCCGAGGCTACGAGACGGCGGCGCCCGGAACCCTGCCGGATGCCGCGGGAGTCGAGGCCATGATGAAGTTCAACCGATCGCTCCAGGAGGCCGGCGTGCTGCTGGCACTCGACGGCCTGCACCCGCCCTCGATGGGCGCGCGCGTCTCGTTCGCCGGCGGGAAGCCCAAGGTGACCGACGGGCCGTTCAGCGAAGCCAAGGAGGTGCTCGGTGGCTACTGGATGATCCAGGTGCGCTCGAAGGAGGAGGCGGTCGCCTGGGCGTCGCGCTGTCCTGCCTCGGAGAACGAGGTGATCGAGGTGCGTCAGGTGCAGGAGATGTCGGACTTTCCCGCCGACGTCCAGAAGGCAGCGGCAGGGCTCGAGGGAATGCAGGGGGCGTCCGGCCGGCGCTAGCGGACCTCTCGCCGCACAACCCAAGCCGCGCGTGTTGCACCGCGAGATCGCAGATGGTGTGATCGGTGGCTGTGAAGGCCTCCGACACCCATCGTGCGATCGAAGCGGTCTGGCGGATCGAATCGGCGCGGCTGATCGCCGGGCTGGTGCGGCTCGTGCGCGACGTCGGACTGGCCGAGGACATGGCGCATGACGCCCTGGTCGTGGCGCTCGAACGGTGGCCGGAGTCGGGCATTCCAGAGAACCCGGGCGCGTGGCTCATGGCCACCGCCAAGCGCCGCGCGATCGACCTGCTCCGACGAGGCAAGTGGCTCGAGCGAAAGCAGGACGAGATCGGCCGCGAGATCGAGGCGCTGCAGGACGCGGCCCGCCCCGACCTGGATGCGGCGCTCGATGACGAAGTCGGCGACGACCTCCAGCGCCTGATCTTCACTTGCTGCCATCCCATGCTGTCGGCAGAAACACGGGTGGCGCTCACGCTCCGGCTGCTGGGTGGGTTGACGACCGAGGAGATCGCGCGCGCGTTCCTCGTTCCAACGGCGACCGTCGCCCAGCGCATCGTCCGAGCCAAGCGCACGCTCGCCGAGTCCGGCATCCCGTTCGAGGTCCCCCGCGGTAGTGATCGCGCCGAGCGGCTCTCGGCGGTGCTCGCGGTGCTTTACCTGGTGTTCAACGAAGGCTATTCCGCCACGGCCGGCGACGACTGGATGCGTCCCGCCCTGTGCGAAGAAGCTCTCCGGCTCGGCCGTATTTTGGCGGCGCTGGAAACGGGCGAGCCCGAGGTGCACGCGCTTGTGGCGCTCATGGAGATCCAGGCGTCGCGCATGGCCGCGCGCGTGGGCCCCTCGGGCGAGCCCATCCTGTTGCTCGAGCAAGACCGTGCGCGTTGGGACCACCTGCTCGTGCGTCGCGGCCTGGCCGCACTCGAGCGCGCCGAGGCGTTGGGCGGCACGGTCGGGCCGTACGCGCTCCAGGCCGCGATCGCCGCGTGCCATGCCCGCGCGCGCACCGCGGCCGAAACCGACTGGGCGCGCATCGCGGCGGTGTACGAGTCCCTCGCGCAGCTCGCGCCGTCACCGGTGGTGGAGTTGAATCGCGCCGTCGCCGTGGCCATGGCATTCGGCCCGGCAGCCGGCCTCGCGCTGGTGGAGCCACTCGCTTCGGAGGCGTCGCTCAGGAACTACCACCACCTGCCGAGCGTGCGCGGCGACCTGCTGGCGAGGCTCGGCCGCGCCGACGAGGCGCGGGCCGAGTTCGAGCGCGCGGCGACACTCACGCGCAACGCGCGCGAGCGCCAGCTCCTGCTCGACCGTGCGGCCGCGTGCGCAAGAGGGTCCTCGCCGGCCGGGCCTCGCTGACAACCGCGCGGCGAGCAGCTTCCGCCGACTCCCTTCAGCGCGCGGCCTGAGCGCGGTGCCGCGACCTCAGTCGCGGAACCAGATCCAGCAGAATCCCAGCACCAGCACCAGGTTCAACACGGTGCGAAACCACTCGA
>JANNKI010000518.1:0-6360 GCA_031396225.1 bacterium
GCGCACGGACCGTTCCAGGTGCGAGGCTTCAACAGCGGCGCCCGCGGAAGCACGTCGCGCTGCTTGGGATGCCACCTCGGGCATAGCGCTTCGCGCTGAGGCTCGAGTCGACACCGAGCCGCCTGATCCGGGCCCGGCAGCAGCCGATTCATCGCGTCGCCACAGCGTACGCGATCCAGGTGTCCTCGTTGTCGAGCTTCGTGCGTTTGTAGAGCGTGCCGTTGCTGCGCGTCTCGCGCTTGTCCCAGCCCTCGCTCCACACCTCGAAGTCGCTGAAGCCCGCTTCGGCCACGGCGTCTCGCAGTTCGGGCACCGTGTACATGCGCCAGTCGTAGGTGAACGCGCGCGACAGCTTTCGCCCGTCGCGCAGCTCGAAGTGGATGTACGCCAGCAGGCGGCGATCCACCGGGTTGAAGCTGGCGTGCTCCCACACATACGTGAACGGGGGCAGCATGACGCCGTCCGGGCCGTTCTCGGCGCGCTTGCGCGTGCGCTCGGTGAGCTCGCGTTCGGCGCCGCGGCCTCCGAACAGGTTGAGCGCCAGGACGCCGCCGGGCCGCAGGCCCGCGCGGGCCGCGCGCAGGTATCGCACGAGGTCGGCGCGCTCGTGGAACACCCACCACGAGAAGTTGAGCGCGCACGCCACATCCACCGCCGGATGTCGGGAGCGGCGCACGTCGCCGCGCACGAGCGTCACGCGCCGGCCCGACTGGCGGGTCCACGGCAGTCGGTGGCGGCGTGCCCAGCCCAGCGGCTCGGGGTCCAGGTCCACCGCCCAGGCGCGACGCTCGCGACCGCGCAGCACCCACGCGGTCGCGAGTGCGGCGGTGCTGCAGAAGTCCTCGCGAAAGAGCCGGGGCTCCTCGCCCGGGTGGCGGTAGCGCCACACGCGCTCGAGGAAGTCGAGGTCCCAGTCCACGCCCTGCACCGCCACCTCGTAGAGCGCGTGCCGGTCGAGGCGGCGGCTCGATCGGGGCGACGCGGGCCGGGACGCTCGTGCCACGCCGTGGCCGGATCGGACCGCTGCGCGGCCTCGTTTCGTCATCGCTCGGTCCTTGAGTAGGATGCGCGCCCGTGAATGGCGGCCCGCGTCGGTCGCGGCGCCCGCTCCGCATGCGTTCGCACGCGGGCCGTACCATGTTCGCGTCCTGCGCGCGAACGCGTCAACCGCTCCCCGGGAGTCGGCATGCCCAGCACCACCCGCACCCGCAACCGCTGGGAGTCGCTCGACGACGAGCGTCTGCTCGCGCTGCGCTTTCGCGACCTGGACGCCAGCGTCGAGGGCAGCCCGCTCGAGCCGCTGGTGCGAGAGGTGTGGGGCGAGTTGGAACAGCGCGGGCTTCGGTTCAAACCGCACGTCTGGGTGAGTACGGAGTGGTTCTCGCCCGATGGCGTCCCCGGCATCGCGGTGCCGTTCTACCTGGTGCACCCTCGGCTCCTCCGGCTCGAGCGCGCCATGATGATCGAGGCCGAAGGCAGCACGCGCGAGGAATGCCTCATGATCCTGCGCCACGAGGCGGGTCACGCCGTGCAGCACGCGTGGCGGCTGCAGCGGCGCGAAGGCTGGCGACGCACGTTCGGCGATCCGTCGCGGCCCTATCCCACGATCTACCGGCCGAACCCCGCCAGCCAGCGCCACGTGCAGCACCTGCGCCAGTACTACGCCCAGGCGCACCCGCACGAGGACTTCGCCGAGACGTTCGCGGTGTGGCTCGCTCCTCGTTCGCAGTGGCGGCGGCGCTACGCGGACTGGCCGGCGCTCAAGAAGCTCGAGTACGTGGACGAGCTCATGCGCGAACTGCGCGGCACCGCGCCGCCGGTGCGCACCCGCCGCAAAGTCGAACCGCTGTCGCAGGTGCGCCAGACCCTGCGCGAACACTACGCGCAGAAGCAGGCGCACCAGGCGAGTGGCCGGCCCACGATCCCGGACCGCGACCTGCAGCGGCTGTTCGCCGCCGAACCGGGGCGGCGCGACGAGCCCGCCCCGACGTTCCTGCGCCGGCACCGCGCCGAACTCCGGCGCATGGTCGCGCGCTTCACGGGCGAGTCCCAGTTCACGCTCGAGCAGGTGCTCGAGGACGTGATCACGCGCTGCCGCGCGCTGGGGCTGCGCGCGTCGCGAGCTGACCGGCGGCTGCGCGTGGACTTCGCCCTGCTGCTCACCGTGCGCACGGTTCACTTCCACTATTCCCTGCGCAACTGGGTGGCGCTGTGAAAAAGCCGCTCCGCATCCTCGTGCTCATGCACCCCACGCTGGTGCCGCCCGATTCGCTGAAGGGCCAGGCGGCGGAAGAGGTGCATCGCTGGAAGACCGAGTTCGACGTGGTGAGCACGCTGCGCCGGATCGGCCACGAAGTGCGGCCGCTCGGCGTGCAGGACGAACTGAATCCCATCCGCGCGGCGGCCGAGGAGTGGAAGCCGCAGGTGGTGTTCAACCTGCTCGAGGAATTTCACAGCCTTTCAGCGTTCGACTCGCACGTGGTGAGCTACCTGGAACTGCTCAAGCTGCCCTACACCGGCTGCAACCCGCTCGGACTGGTGCTGGCGCGCAGCAAGGCCATCACAAAGAAGATCGCCACGTATCACCGCGTGCGGGTGCCCGCGTTCGTCGTTGTGCCGCGCGGTCGCAAGACGCGGCGCCCGAAGAGCCTGCGGTTCCCGCTGTTCGTGAAGAGCGCGAGCGAGGAGTCCTCGCTCGGCATCTCGCAGGCGAGCCTGGTGGACTCCGACGATCGACTGGTCGAACGCGTGCGCTTCGTGCACGAGTCGGTGGGCACGGACGCCCTGGTGGAGGAGTACATCGAGGGCCGCGAGTTGTACGTGGCCGCAATCGGCAACGAGCGCGTGCGCACGCTGCCGGTGTGGGAGCTGGACTTCGGCAAGCTGCCTGAATCCGGTGAACCCATCGCCACGGAACGCGTGAAACACAGCCTCGAGTATCAGAAGAAACACGAGATCGACGCCCGGCGCGCCGAGGACCTGGACCCGACGCTGGCACGTGCGCTCGATCGCACGACCCGGCGCGTGTACCGCATGCTGGAATTGGACGGTTACGCCCGCGTGGACTATCGCCTCACCCCGAGCGGCGAGCTCTACCTGCTCGAGGCGAATCCCAATCCGGAGATCTCGGAGAAGGAAGAGTTCGCGAGCGCAGCGCTCGCCGCCGGGCTGTCGTACCGGCAACTGCTCCAGCGCGTGGTTTCGCTCGCGCTGGCGCGCCCCGTCCGTCCCGAATGAGGAGCGGCCGCGTTGCCGGAATGGCACCGCCGTGCTATCCGTAGCGTGCCATCCCTCAACCTCACCCCCTCGCCGTCCCGGAGACTTCCATGCAGATGCTCGACCAGCTCGTTGCCAGCGCCAACGTGGACTCGAACCAACCGGGTTGGCGCACCCGGCTCCCCAAGCCGCAGGTGCTCGCATTCCCACCCGGCCAGACGTGGCGCGCACGCATCACGACCAGCAAAGGCGAACTCCTGGTGCATCTGCTCGCGGATACCGCGCCCATGCACGTCACCAGCTTTGCGTATCTCGCCCGCTTGGGCTTCTTCGACGGGCTCGCGTTCCACCGCGTCATCCCGGAGTTCATGGCGCAGGGCGGCTGCCCGCTCGGCACCGGCACGGGCGGTCCCGGCTACCGCTTCGACGGCGAGTTCGCGCCCGGCATGCGACACGACCGGCCCGGGCTCCTGAGCATGGCGAACGCCGGTCCCGGCACGGACGGCAGCCAGTTCTTCCTCACGTTCGTCCCCACGCCGTGGCTCGACGGCAAGCACACCCTCTTCGGTCGGGTGGAAGGCGGCGAGGAGGTGCTCCAGGCGCTCGAGGCGTGTGGCTCGGCTTCGGGTCAGACCACCGAGAAGCTGCTCATGGAAAAGGTCATCATCGAAGTGTCCTGAGTCCCGCGCTCCCGGGGATTGTCATCCGCCGCCCCGCACTCTAGTCTTTCCGGCTCACCCTGCGACATCGTCTGGAGGTCGGGATGAAGGCGCTCGAGGCGCTCAGGACGCGTCTGATCGAGGTGGATGACCTGAACAGCGCCGCCAACCTGCTGCGCTGGGACCAGGCCACCTACATGCCCGCGGGAGGGGCGCCGGCGCGCGGCCGCCAGGTGGCGACGCTGGCGAGACTGGCGCACGAGCGGTTCGTCGAGGCCGATACCGGCCGGCTGCTCGACGCGGCTGCCCAGGAGACCGCGTCGCTGTCGTTCGACTCCGACGAGGCGTCGCTCGTGCGCGTGGCCCGGCGCAACTGGGACCAGTCCGTGCGCATCCCTGCCGCGCTCGTGTCGGAGTTCCAGGAGCACGCCGCCGTGTCCTACCAGGCGTGGACCGAGGCGAAGCCCAAGAACGATTTCGAGAGCGTGCGGCCGCTGCTCGAGCGCACGCTGTCGCTGTCGAGGCGCATGGCCGAGTGCTTCCCCGGGTACGATCACATCGCCGACCCGCTCATCGACTTCTCCGACTACGGCATGAAGGCCGCTTCGGTGAAGCAGTTGTTCGCCGAGCTGCGTGGCCGTCTCGTGCCGATCGTGCGCGCCATCACCTCCCGCCCGCTCGCGGACGACGCTTGCCTGCGCCAGCACGCCCCGGAGGCGGACCAGCTCGCGTTCGGTCTCGACGTGATCCGAAGCTTCGGATTCGACTTCCAGCGAGGCCGCCAGGACAAGACGCACCACCCGTTCATGACCAAGTTCTCGCTCGGCGACGTGCGGATCACCACGCGCGTGCGGGAGTCCGAGATCACCGACGCGTTGTACTCGACGCTGCACGAGTGTGGCCACGCTCTCTACGAGCTGGGCATCGACCGCTCGTTCGAGGGAACACCGCTCGCCACCGGCACCTCGTCCGGCGTGCACGAGAGCCAGTCCAGGCTGTGGGAGAACCTCGTGGGCCGCAGTCGCGGCTTCTGGGAGCACTTCTACCCCCGTCTACAGCAGGCGTTCCCGCGCCAACTTCAGGACGTATCGCTCGACTCGCTCTATCGCGCCGTGAACCGCGTGCGGCGCTCGCTGATTCGCACCGACGCGGACGAAGTCACTTACAACCTGCACGTCATGTTGCGCTTCGACCTCGAGTTGGACCTGCTCGAGGGCAAGGTGGCGGTGAAGGACCTGGCGCGCGTGTGGCGTGAGCGGTTCGAGGCCGACTTCGGACTGCCCGTGCCGGACGACCGCCACGGCGCGCTCCAGGACGTGCACTGGTTCTCGGGCCCGATCGGCGGCGCGTTCCAGGGCTACACGCTCGGCAACATCCTCTCGGCGCAGTTCCATGCTTGCGCCGTGCAAGCGCACCCCGGCATCCCGGCCGACATGCGCCGCGGGGAATTCGGCGTGCTGCACGGCTGGTTGCGCGAGAACATCTACCGGCATGGCGCGAGATACACCGCGCCGGAGCTGGTGCAGCGCGTCACCGGCCGCTCCCTCAGCATCGAACCCTACCTCGACTACCTGTGGGGCAAATACCAGCCCCTCTACGGACTGCGCGAGGAGGAGCGCCAGGGCGCCAGCGTGCGATGAGCCCCTCGGGCGAGCACGATGCGCTTGACGCGCGTCTCGCCTCCCGCGGTGAGCACCGCCCCGTGGAGTCCTGGCGGCGCCGGGCGGCCGCGCCCCCCAGCACCGCGCACCGCGCTGGATCGGGCCACGGCGTCTCGAGCCGTAGCGGCGCGGGTGACGTGACGGCCTACAACACGTCCGCGAGCGTCAACTCGACCGTCTCCTCGCGGAGTTCGCGCTCGTAGGTGAGCTTCACCACGGTGCCGACTGGCCCCTCCTGCAGCAGGCGGTCGAGTTGCTCGGGCGTCCAGAGTTCGATCGCGCGTCCGTTGATCGAGCGCAGGACGTCACGCACCTTGAGCCCCACGTCGGCCGCCGGCGAGTCCCGGACCACGCCGAACACCACGACCACGCCCGCCCAGCGCGTGAACCACAGCCCGCTGCGCGTGAACGCCTCGCGTGTCGAGAAGCGCGCGCCGGGTTCCAGCCATAGCGTGCCGCGGGCGTAATCGAACGTACAGCGAAAACGCTCGAGGACCGTGGTGCCGATATTTCCCTGCACCTCCAGGCTTCCGGCGCTCCCCCGATGGTGTGTGGTGAGCCCCACCACCGGCTCGCGGAACCGGAACGGTCCGAGTTGGAGGCTGTCCATGCGGCACACGGTCTCCGTGAAGGCGCCGCCGATGCCGCCGACCCAGTGCTGAACATCCTTGCGTCTCGTGGCGAGCAGTCCGCACTTGAACACCTGTTCGGCGCCCACCGAGAGCACGCTGGAGTTGCCGACATCCACGATGTACGTGCCGGTGCACTTGCCGTTGAGTGTGAGCTGCACCGTGGGGATGTTGCCGAGCAGCGTCATGGGAATG
>JANNKI010000553.1:0-3517 GCA_031396225.1 bacterium
CCTCGGCCGACCGTGGTGGTGCTGGACGACGCGCACGAGATCGCCGGCGCTCGCGCCACGCTGGTATGGCTCGCCGGGCTCGTGGAACGAAGCTCATCAGAAGTCCGCTTCGTGTTCGCCGGTCGCGGCGAGCCGCTTTGGCCCGAGGGCCGCTTCGTGGCGCTCGGCGAGCGCCATATGGATCGCGCGGCACTGGCACTCGACGCCCGAGAGGCCCTGCGACTGCTGGTACTCGAGCGCGTGCCCGCGCGCGATCGAAGCGCGATCGCCGAACGCCAGGGCGGTTGGGCCGCGGGGCTTCGCGCGGCGGCGCGCGCGGCGCGTTCGGGCGAGGCACGACACGCGGCCTGGGCCACGCTCGCGGCGCAGGAACTGGCGCCGCTCGGGGCGCGCCAGCGACACCACCTGCTGCTCGCGAGCACGCTCGACGACCTGGAGCCGCACGCGCTCGCCGCGGTGATCGGCGCTGCTCCAGCCCGCGCGCTGCTCCGCTCCGTTCGGCGCCGTGGCCTGTTCTTGGACGACGCTGGCGCGGTGCCGCGCTTTCACCCGTTGTTCCTGGACGTGCTCCGCGACCTCGCCGCGCGCGAGCTGCCGGCGCGCGTGCGAGCGGTCGCCTACCGCCGCGCGGCGCGAGCGCATGCTCAGGGCGGTCAGCATGCGCGCGCGCTTGCCGCCCTCGCCGCTTCCGGCGGCGGCCGCGAAGCGGTGCGCGGCTTCGAGCGAGCCGCGGCGGCGCGGACGCCGGACGGCGCGCTCGCCGTGCTGGCGCAGACCTGGCTCGCGGCTGGAGTTCCGCTGGAAGCCGCCGGTTCGCCGGCGGTCCGACAGCAAGCGGCGCGCGCCGATGCCGACGCGGGCCGGCTCGCGGCCGCGGCAGAAGGAGCGGTGATCGCGGCCGAGGGCTGGCTCGATCGCCGGCGATGGCTCGAGGCCGCGCGTGCCACGGCGCTCTCGTTCACGCTCGCGCTCCAGACCGGACGGCTCCGCGACGCGATTCGCGATGGCGAGCGGATCCACGCTCGGCTCGCGCGCCGCCATGCCGCCGCCGCCGCACTCGTGCTGGCGCGCCTGGGCGCGCTCCGCCTGCACGCGGGCGACCCCGGCGCGGCGCGCCGCGATCTGGACCAGGCGCTCCGGGTACTCCCCGCGCGGCTCGGCGTGGAACGCGCCGAGGCCGAGATGCACCGCGCCACGGTGGAGTTCACGGCCGGGCGCTGGACCGACTACCTCACGCGCACGCGGCGTGCGCTCGAGCAGTTCCGGCGCTTCGGCTACTGGGCGCGCGCGCACGCCCTGCTCGTGAACATGGCGGAGGCCTACATCTATCTGGGCGAGGAGGCCGTGGCCCGCCGTCACCTGGACGAGGCGGCGGAACTGGCGCCTCGCTCCGGCCTGCACGCGCGAGGGGTCTTGCTCGAACTCTCCCGCGCGCGTGCCTTGAGCGAGGAGGGCCGGCTCGCCGACGCCGGGCGGGCGTTCCGCGCCGCGCGCCGCGAGGGTGCGCTCGCCTCGACCGCACTGTTCGACGCCATGCTCGACGTGTGGGAGGGCGTGTGGTGCCGCCGTCGTGGTCGACTCGAGCGTGGAGTTCGTTTGCTGTCGCGTGCGGCGCTCGCGTTCGAGGCGCTGGAGTCGCCGGCCTGGCGAAATGTCGCCCGGCTCGAGCGAGCGCTCGCGGCGGGGTTGTTGGGCGACGCCCAGGAACCACTGGCCGAGTTGGCCGCGTGCATGCGGGTGTCGCGCCGGCTGGGGGATCGCAAGGAGGAGGCGCGTGTGCTGTTGTTCGACGCGCGCGTGCGGCAGCGGGCGGGGCTCGCGCATGGCGAGCCGCTCCGGCGAGCGCTCCGGCTCCTCGATCGCGAGAACTACCGCGTGTTGCTGCGGAAGGAGCGCGACGTGGCCGAGCCGCTGCTCGTCGCCGAGGGGTCGCTGGCGAAACCGCGCGTTGCACCGGGTGGAGTGCGCGCGCGCAAGTCCGCCGCCGCCCGCGTCCCGGCGACGTCGCCGCCCGTTTTCATTCGGCTGCTGGGAGCCTTCGCCACCGAGCGAGCGGGGGAGCGCGCGATGCCGGCGCGCACCGCCGCCCGCCAACTGGTCGCACTGCTCGCGCTGCGGCATCCGCGACCGCAGCGACGCGATGCCTTGGTGGAGGCACTATGGCCAGGATCGCCGCCGGGGGCCGGTCGGAATCGCTTCGACGTGGCGCTCCACGATGCACGCCGCGCGCTCGACCCCGGCGCGGGAGCGCGCGGGCCGTTTCACAACCTCCGCTCCGAGGGGGGCCTGGTCTGGCTGGACGCGCGCGTCGAGCGCGACTTCGAGCGCTTCGAGACGCTGGCCGAGCAGGCCGTGCGCGAGGGCACCGAGGCCGCGCTCTCGCGCGCGCTGGCGCTGCACGCCGGGCCGCTGCTCCCCGAGTGGCCCGACGCGGACTGGGCCGAGGACGCGCGGCTGCGCGTGCGGTCGCTCGCGGAGAACCTGTGGCTCGCGCGCGCTCGCGCAGCCCTTGCCGGCCGCGCCCCCGACCGCGCCCTGGTCGCCACGGAGCGGGTGCTCGTCGAGGATCCGCTGCACGAGGAGGCCATGGCGTTTCGCCTGCGCGCCCTGGTCGCGCTCGGCCGTCGCGCCGAGGCCGCGTCGGCGGCCGCCACGTTCGAGGCTCGTTGCCGACGCGAACTCGACTCGCCCCCCGGTCCCGAACTCGTGGCGCTTGCGCGCGCGCTGGGGGTGGCCCCGCGTGGATGACCGATCCGACCGCGCGGGGGGCGCCGTCGGGAGGCGCTGCGGGCGATAGCACGCGGGCGGATAATTCTATAGTGTGCCACGCCATGCTCAGACGCACCTTCCACGGCGCCTGTCTCCTGTTCGTGCTCACCGGCATGCCCGCGCAGGCTGGTGCGGGCCCGACTGCCGGCGAGCGCGCCAGCGTGCGCTACCAACTGGGACTGCTCGTGCGCGGTGCGGCGTGGACGCCCGAGCGCAACGCGCGCACCGACAGCATCCAGGCCGGCCACAGGGCCAACATCGGTCGCATGGCGAAGTTGGGCGCGCTGGTCGCCGCGGGCCCGTTCGAGAACGGCGGCGACATGCGCGGCGTCTTTGTGTTTTCGCCTGATGCCGTTGGGCTGGACACGCTGCTCGCGGGCGACCCCGCGATCGCGTCGGGTCGGCTCGAGTGCCGACTCCTCCCGTGGATCGCGCCCGCCGGGCTGGGCGAGGATTACAAGCAGCGCGCCGAGGCGGCCGGTCGCCGCGGCGCGGGGATGCCCGACTCCATGGTGACGTTCGGCTGGGTGATGCTCCAGCGCGGGCCTCGCTACGACTCGAGTCCATCGCCCGCGGTGAATCGGCTGCTTGGAAAGCATCGCGACTACAGCGAGGCGTTGCGCGCGTCGGGCCGACTCGTCTATTCCGGCGCCGTCGAAGGCACCGGCGACCTGCGCGGCGTGCTCGTGATGCGCGGCGATAGCGCCGAGGTGGCACGCGCGGTCGCGGCCGATCCCGCCGTGAAGGC
>JANNKI010000573.1:0-2271 GCA_031396225.1 bacterium
GCCGCCGCGCGACGGTTCCCGACCCCGTTGAGCTGGCGCTCTACCGCGGGCTGTTCGCGGCGTGCGCCGAGGAGATGGGTGCCACGCTCATGCGCGCCGCCCATTCGCCCAACATCACCGAGCGACTCGACCACTCCTGCGCCGTGTTCGATGCGCGTGCACGGCTCGTGGCCCAGGCGGCACATATTCCCGTTCACCTGGGCAGCATGCCGCGCGCGGTCGAGGCGTCGCTCCGGCTGGCGCCGTTCCGCCCCGGCGACGCCGTGCTCTTGAACGATCCGTTCGATGGCGGCACCCACCTGCCCGACCTGACGCTTGTCTCACCAGTGTTCCTGCCCGGCCGACGCGCTCCGTCGTTCTTCGTGGCGAGCCGCGCGCACCACGCCGACGTGGGCGGCGCCGCGCCCGGCTCGATGCCGATCGCGCACGAGGTCTACGAGGAAGGCGTGCGCATCCCGCCGGTGTTCCTGCGGCGCGCCGGACGCGAAGAGACGGGCGTGCTGGCGCTTCTGCTCGCCAACGTGCGCACGCCGCTCGAGCGTCGCGCGGACCTGGCCGCGCAGTTGGGCGCCCAGGTGACGGGCACGCGGCGGCTCACCGAACTGGCCGCGCGCGGCGGCGCACGCGCGCTCGAGGCCGCGGCCGACGCGCTGCTGACCGCGACCGAGCGCCACGCTCGAGTAGCACTCGCTCGCCTGCCGCGCGGCCGTTGGAACGCGGCCGACGCGCTCGACGACGACGGCTTCGGACACGGGCCGCTGCCCATTCGTGTCACGCTCACGTTGGGCGGCGGGCGCGTGCGCGCCGACTTCCGCGGCACCGCGCCGCAGGCGGCGGGCCCGGTGAACGCCGTGCGCGCGGTCACCACGGCCGCGGTGCTCTACGTGGTGCGCTGCGTGCTGGCGGAGGACGTGGCGGTGAACGACGGCCTGCTCCGCACGATCGAAGTGGTCGCGGATATTGGGACGTTGGTGAACCCGCGGCCTCCGGCCGCTGTTGGGGCGGGGAACGTGGAGACGTCGCAGCGCATCGTGGACGTGGTCATGGCCGCGTTCGCCAAGGCGCTACCGGACCGCGTGCCGGCCGCGAGCAGCGGCACCATGAACAACCTGTTGATCGGCGGGCACGACCCGCGCCACGATCGCCCGTTCGCCTACTACGAGACACTCGGCGGGGGGCACGGCGGCGGGCCCGCGGGCGCGGGGGAGAGTGCGATGCAGGCGCACATGACCAACACACGCAACACGCCGATCGAATCGCTCGAGCACGCCTATCCGCTGCGTGTGCGCTCGCTGCGTGTACGCCGCGGAAGCGGCGGCCGCGGCCTGCACCCAGGCGGCGACGGCATCGAGCGCGCCGTCGAACTGTTGGCGCCCGCCCGCGTCACGGTGATCGCCGAGCGCCGCAAACTCGCGCCGTGGGGGCTGGCGGGAGGCGGCCCGGGCCGGCGCGGGCGCACGCGTGTGAAGCGCCCGGGCGGGCGAGCGCGCGAGGAGACGCTGCCGGGCAAGTGCACGCTGAGCCTCGAGGCAGGCAGCGTGGTGACGATCCTCTCCCCGGGCGGAGGCGGCTGGGGGCGCGGCAGCGCGAAGCGCGCGCGACGGGCGCGCGTGCCCAAGCGAGGCTAGACGGTCGTAGCGTCCGCCCGCAGCGCCGCCAGCCTTTCGGCCACGACGCGGCGCGTGAGCGGCCCGCAGTCGGCCGCCGAGAGCCGGAGGATCGCCTCGGGCACCTGGTCCAGGAAGCGGTCGTTCTGGAGCCCCACCAGCACGGTGGGTCGCGAGGCGGCGTGCGCGCGGAGTTCGCCGAGGCGCCCGGGGGCGAGCGGCACGCGCGAGGCCACGGCGATCACGTCGGCGGCCGGAGCACTACCGCCATCGGGGATGCCGGCCTCGCGGAGCGCGGTGGCGAACGTGGGACCGTGCTTCCACTCGGGCTCGGCCACCACGCGCCAGCCGCCGGCCGCGGCCGCCGGCGCGTGGCCCTCTGTGCGCAGCGCCGCGGAGATCAGGTCCGCGAGCCGAGCCTCCCAGCCCGGCGGGGTCAGCTGTTCCAGCGGCGTGGCCAGTTCCGCGGCCGTGGGCTCGGCGTGCGCCGCGTCGAACGCCGCCAGGCGCGCGCGCGAAGCGTCGAACAGCGGGCGGTCCACGCGCGCCTCCACCACGTCCTGCGCCAGCGTGTAGCGACCGCGACGCACGTCCTCGTTCCAATGGGCGTACATCAGCAGGTCGCAGCCCGCGAGGAGTGCTGCCAGCCCCGCCTCGGCCGGCG
>JANNKI010000636.1:0-7814 GCA_031396225.1 bacterium
GCCGCCACCGCGCCCACGCGCCGCCCGCCGCGCCGTCGCGGTACGCGCCCGCGGAGGCGTGCTTGATCGGTCCACTCGTCCAGGCGTTGCGTCCCAAGCAGTGGACCAAGAACCTGCTCGTGTTCGCGGGCGTGGTGTTCGCCCAGTTGGCGGGCGATGCCCCCATGGTATTGCGCGCCGCGGCCGGGTTCCTGGCGTTCTCGTTGCTTGCCGGCACCGTGTACCTGGTGAACGACCTGCTCGACGTCGAGGCCGACCGCCAGCATCCGAAGAAGCGCCTGCGCCCGGTGGCGTCGGGCCGGTTGAAGCCCGCCGTGGCGTGGGCCGCCGTGCCCGTGCTGCTCGCCATGGTCACGGTGATCGCCGCGTGGCTCGGTGCGCCGTTCGCGGCGGTGCTCGGCATCTACCTGGTGAGCAACGTGGCCTACAGCCTGGGCCTCAAGCACCAGGTCATCCTCGATGTGTTCGTGATCGCGACGGGGTTCGTGCTGCGCGCGGCGGCGGGCGTGGAATTGCTCAAACCGGTGGCGCCGGGCACGCAGATCTCGTCATGGCTACTGGTGTGCACGTTCTTCGGTGCGCTGTTCCTGGCGGTCTCCAAGCGCCGCCGCGAGTTGGCGAACGCGGGCAGTGGCGCTTCGAACCAGCGCGCGGTGCTGGCGTCCTACACGCCCGAGTTGCTCGACCGTATGCTCACCGTGTCGGCCGCGACCACGCTCATGTCGTACGCGCTCTACACCATCTGGCCCGCGACCGTGGCCAAGTTCGGCACCGAGGCGCTCATCATCACCGTGCCGGTGGTGGCCTACGGCGTGTTCCGCTACCTGCACCTGGTGAAGGTGTCCGAGACGAGCGAGGATCCGTCGCAGGTGCTGCTCTCCGATCGCCCGATCCAGGCGACCGTGGCGCTGTTCGTCGCACTGGCGCTGTGGATCCTGTACCTCGGGCGGTGACGCGCGCGGCCCGGCGCACGGGCGGCCCTGCGCGGCGCCGGGTCACGGTGGACGCGCGCGCCAAGTTGAACCTGGGCCTGGCGGTGGGGCCGCGTCGCGCAGACGGTTTCCACGACCTGGTCACGGTGTTCCAGTCCATCTCGCTCGCCGACACGCTCGTGGCTGAGTGGCGTTCGCGCGGGTTCACGCTGCGAGTGCGACACGAGCAGGTGGCGGCGCGCGGCACGCTGCCGCGACTCGCGCGTGCCGAGGTGCCGGCAGGGGCCGACAACCTCGTGCTCCGTGCGGCGCGACTCGTGGCGGGCGCGCTCGGAATTCAGGGCGGCGCACGCTTCACGCTCATCAAGCGCATCCCCGCCCAGGCGGGCCTGGGCGGCGGCAGCGCCGACGCGGCCGCGGCCATAGCGGCGCTGCTCGCGCTTCACGGTCGGCGCCTCACGCGTGAGCAGCGCATCGAGTACGCGTCACAACTCGGGTCCGATGTGCCGTTCGCCATCACGGGGGGCACGGCACTCGGTCTGGGGCGCGGCGAACGCCTAAGCGCGCTCCGCTTGCGTTCTCCGTTCAGGGCCGTCGTGGCGATGCCCACGTGGCGAGTCTCCACCGCCGAAGCGTACCGGCGACACGACGCGGCCAGAAAGCCCTTGACACATTGGGGACACGACCGCAGATTTGCCGCGACCCTTGGGCGGCAGCAAGTTGAAGCGCTTTCGCTCATTCGGCGAGGCAATCGTTTCGAACAACTTCTGGGACGTCGTCGTCGCGATCTTGAGTCGCTGCGCGCAAGGCTGCGCGTGGCAGGGCTGCTCGAGCCACACTTGACCGGGAGTGGTTCAGCAGTGTTCGGGATCGTTCCGCGCGGCGTAGCGGTCCGGGAGATCGTGGAACGTTTCCGTGGGGACGAGCCGCTGTTCGCGGTGCGTTCCGTCGGGCGCGGGCTGCGGCTCCGCAACCATGCGACTTCCACGAGGCCACGGAAAGGCGCTCGCTGAGGCCGCTCCATCAGGGCGGTGCCGAGGATGGCGCCGCACACGAGCCAGCTGAACCTCAGGGATGGCTCCGAGGTGAACATCTCATGGTCGAGATCACCGAGGTTCGTGTATCGCTCCGGAACGACGAGAAGCTGAAAGCGTTCGTGAGCATCACGCTCAATGACTCGTTCGTCGTGCGCGGACTGAAGATCATCCGCGGCAACAGCGGCCTGTTCGTGGCCATGCCGAGCCGCAAGCGTCCCGACGGCCAGCATCAGGACCTGGCCCATCCGATCAACGACTCCACCCGTAAGTACTTGACCGAGATAGTGATGGCCGAGTACGAGCGGGAGCTGGCGAACCCCACGGGACGCGCAGGAACGTCCTCCGAAGAGCAGCGAGTGGGCTGAGCCTGGCCGCGGGTCCCCCTCCCGCGAGCCAGGTGCACCACCGGCCGCCCCGACTTCCGGCAAGGCTTCGCCTCCGGAGATCCCTGCGCGGCCCCCGCCGATCCGCCCGGCGGGCTACGGGTTCGCGCACCCCCGAAGTTTGACGCGCGGCCGTCCGGACCGATATTCTGCGCGCCGCTTTTCCCACTCTGCAGTTCTCTGGGCCAGCAGCTTTCACCCCGACCCGGATCCGGTCCCTGACGCGGCCCCGCCACTCGCGGGTGCTTCGCCGGGTGCCCCGGCGGGCGGTCCGTGACGGAAACCCCGTTCGTTGGTGGGGCGTGGCCAAGCGGTAAGGCACGAGACTTTGGCTCTCGCATACGGAGGTTCGAATCCTCCCGCCCCAGCCATCTTTGCCGGGGCAGGTGGTTTCGGCCCCTGCGCCTGCTATTCCTGAAGCACCTCCAAAGCGGCGACGCCGATCCCCAAGGGGTTCGGCGCGCCACCGCGTTTCGTGCGTGCTCATGCGCATGCGCCGCGGCATGACGCCGTCCCTCGAGCTTCCCATCTCCGGAGGTCGGGTTTGGATCCCTGTCGCATCTTCGCCGGTACCGCAAGCGAATCGCTCACGAAGGCCATCTGCGAACGCCTCAGGGTGCCGATCGGTGACGTCGTCGTGTCGCGCTTCGAGGACGGCGAGGTGTCGGTGCGCTTCAATGAGAACATCCGGGGCAGCGACGTGTTCATCGTGCAGTCCACGAATGCGCCGGCGGACCACCTGATGGAACTTCTGGTCATGCTCGACGCCGCCAAGCGCGCGTCGGCGCGCCGCGTCACGGCCGTGCTGCCGTACTTCGGCTACGCGCGCCAGGATCGCAAGGACCAGCCGCGCGCGCCGATCACGGCCAAGCTCGTCGCCAACCTCATCACGGTCGCGGGCGCGGACCGCGCGCTCACCATGGATCTGCACAGCGCGCAGATCCAGGGCTTCTTCGACATCCCGCTCGACCACCTCTATTCGGCGCCGGTTCTGATCGAGCACTTCACGCGCCTGGACCTGCCCAACCTGGTCGTGATCGCGCCGGACATCGGCAGCGTCAAGATGGCGCGCGCCTATGCCAAGCGCCTGGGCGCCGACCTGGCGCTGGTGGACAAGCGCCGGCCCAAGGCGGACTCGGTCGAGGTCATGAACATCATCGGCGACGTGGAAGGGAAGAACGCGGTCATGTTCGACGACGTGGTGACCACCGCGCGCACGCTCTGCCAGGCGGCGGCCGCCATCCGCGCGCGTGGCGCCAAGGACATCTACGCGGGTGTCACGCACGGCGTGTTCTGTCCCGGCTCGGTCGAGCGCATCGCCGATTCGCCCATCAAGGAAGTCGTGGTCACCGACACGGTCCACCACGAGCCGGGCTCGCTGCCCGCGCAGATCCGCGTCCTCAGCGTGGCCGGACTGCTCGGCGAGGCCGTGCAGCGCATCCACGAGGAACGTTCGCTGAGCTCGCTTTTCGTCTAGTTCGTCCAATCGTGGGCGCGGCTGTTCGCGCCCCAGTCGTCACGTCACCCAGTCGGTTCCGAGCAACGGGAGGGCAGTCATGTCGGTCATCCAGCTGAAGGGCTCGCGTCGCGAGAGCCTGGGCAAGGGCGGTGCGCGCAGGGCGCGCGCGGCTGGCCTGATCCCCGGTGTCATCTATGGGCACGGCGAGACGCCGGTGCCTGTGTCCGTGGTGTTCAAGGAGTTCGAGGTCGCGCTGCGCAGCCACAAGGGCGGCAACGCCATCGTCAACCTGAATGTGGGTGACGGCGACGTCACGGCACTCGTGCGTGACGTGCAGTACGACCCGGTCACGCGCGGCATCCTCCACCTCGACTTCCAGCACATCTCGCTCACCGAGCATGTCGAAGTCGAAGTCGTGGTGCATTGCATCGGCATCCCCGTCGGAGTCAAGGACGGCGGCGGCATCCTCGAGCACCTGCTCCGTACGCTCGAGGTGCGCTGCCTCCCAACCGCCATCCCGGCCAGCATCGACGTGGACGTGACGGCGTTGAACATCGGCGACAACCTGCACGTGCGCGACCTGGTGGCGAAGGGCTACGAGATCATGACCGACGGCGGCGTGACGGTGGCCGCGGTCGTGGCTCCGGCGGTCGAGGAAGTGGCGGTCGTGGCACCCGTCGAGGCGGCGGCTGTGGCCGAGCCCGAGGTGGTGGCGACGAAGGGCAAGAAGGACGCCGAGGGTGTGGTGCCCGAGGCGGGCAAGGACGCGAAGAAGGAGAAGAAGTAACCGACCGTGTGGCTGGTCGTGGGTCTCGGGAATCCGGGCGAGCGCTATGCGCGGACCCGGCACAACGTGGCGTGGCGCGCGCTCGAGTTGTTGGCGGAGCGGCACGCGACGCGGGAAAGCCCGGGGCATGCGACCTTCCGCGCGCGACGCACCACTCTCGCCGGGCGCGAGGTGGAACTGCTGCAACCGCTCACGTTCATGAACCGATGCGGCGAGGCACTGGCGGCGTGGCGCGAACGGGAGGGGCAGGAGTCCGGGTTGCTGGTGGTGACTGACGACGTGTATCTGCCGCTGGGCCGGTTGCGCCTGCGCACCGGCGGATCCGCCGGCGGTCATCGCGGACTCGAGAGCATCGAGGCAACGTTGGGCAGCGGGGACTATCACCGGTTGCGCATCGGCGTCGGGGTACCCGTCGAAAGGGTGGGTCCGGCGGACGACTCCGCCGCGCTTCGGGAACACGTGCTGGAGGAGTTCGCGCCGGAGGAGATGCCGGCGCTCGAAGAGGGGGTCCGTCAGGCGGCGGACGCCGTGGAGTGTTGGGTGGCCGAGGGCGCACTCGGCGCCATGAACAAGTTCAATCGCAGGGTGGACCCGCCCACCGGACGGGTAGCCCAGGAGGAAACCGAGACGTGACCAAGTACGAGACGGTCTACATCCTCGAGCCGAGCTACGACGAGGTGAAGGCCCAGGAAGTCGCCGACCGCGTGTCCGGCTGGATCAAGGACCTGGGCGCGGAGTTGGTCGAAGTGCAGAAGTGGGGCAAGCGCCGGCTCGCCTACGAGATCCGCAAGCGTCGCGACGGCGTCTACACGATGATGGTGTGGACCGGCGGAAGCGTGATGGTGAAGGAGCTCGAGCGCCGGCTGCGCCTCGAGGAGGACATCATGCGGGCGCTGACCACCGTGCATGTTCCGCCGGAGCTTTGGCAGGGCGTGCCGGAGGCCGAGGCGGCCGCGGCGGCGGAAGAAGGCGACCGCGAGTAGCGCTTTGTCACCGCCCCGGAGGGAGGTCCCATGACCGAACTACGGCTTCCGGAGATCAATCGGGTCGTCCTCTCGGGACGGCTGACGCGGGATCCGGACCGGCGATACGCGTCGGACGGCACGGCGATCACGTCGCTGCCGCTCGCGTTCCACCGGCGCTATCGGACCCGCGAGGGAAAGATGGCCGAGCACACCGGGTACGTGACGGTGATGTGTTACCAGCGCCTCGCGGAAGTGTGCGCGCAGTACCTGCACACGGGCAGCGCTGTGGTGGTGGAGGGCAGGTTACAGATGCGGGAGTGGGCGAACACGCGGGGCGAGAAGCAGCACGCTCTCGAAGTCCGCGCGGACTCGGTCCACTTCCTCGAGAAGGCCGAGGGAGCCGGGCAACCGACCGACCCGGGGGCCGCCGAGGATCCAACCTTAGAGTAGAGGAGTTCGCGAGATGGCGAAGGAACGTGAAGGCAAGAGCATCAAGAAGAAGTACTGCAAGTTGTGCATGGAGAAGGTGGCGTACGTGGACTACAAGGACGAGAAGCGTCTCGGCCGGTTCGTGACCGACCGCGGCAAGATCGTGCCGCGTCGCGTCTCGGGCTCGTGCTGCATGCACCAGAAGCAGCTCACCACCGCCATCAAGCGCGCGCGCGTGCTGGCTCTTCTGCCGTTCACCAGTGACTTCTATCGCTGAAGCCTCACGCCCTGCGAGGGGCGTGGCGGCGCTGCGCGCGGTGCTGCTGCTGGGCTCGCTCACGCTGGCGGCCCTGGCGACGCCGTGGCCGTGGTCCGTGCTGTGGCTGGCGGTGCCGCTGGTCGTGGCGGGCTCGCTGCTGCTGACCTGGCGCTTCGGCTGGGTGGCGCTGTCGCTGCCGCTGCTGCTGGCGGTCGTGGCGGGGCTTGCGATCGCGTTCCCCGCGAGCGGCCTCAAGAGCTGGCACGTGCTGTGGCTGCCGCTGGCGGCGCTGACTGGCGCGTGGATGGGCTCGCGCGAGGAAGGCGGCGGACCCACGATCGGCCAGCGCGCGTGGATGCACGCGCCGCTGCTGGCCGCGGCGTTCGCGCTTCCGCTCCTGCCGGGACTCATGGGCGCGCTCACGCGCGTCGAGGCCCGGGCACGCACCGAGGAGATCCAGATGCTCAAGACCATGCAGGGGCCGGACAAGCCCGGCACGTGGCGGCACATGATGCAGGAGTCCACCAAGCTCCCGCCCGCCGACCGTGTGCGCATGCTCAGCTACTTCATGCCCAACCTGATGTTCGCGTGGATGGTGCTGCTGGTGGGCGCGGGACGCTCGCTCGCGGCGCGCGCGTCCGCGTGGCGAGCGTGGCCGCCGCTCTCGAGCGCACCGCTCCTGGCGTGGCGCCTGCCGGACGGCGCACTGGTGCCGCTCCTGGCCGGCATCGCGCTGGCGCTGTTCGCGGGCGCTGCCTGGCGACCGGGGGCCGCGGTGCTGCTGGCGCAATCGGTGCTGGGATATAGTGTGCAGGGTATCGCCGTGGCACACTCGCTCCTCGTCTCTCGCGGTGTGCCGCCCGCGTTCGTCCTGCTACTCATGGTGTTCCTGTTCGCTTTCACCCTGCCGGTGTTCCTGCCGTCGGTGGCCCTGTTGGGCCTCTCGGACGTGTGGCTGGACTTCCGGCGTCTCGAACCATCCCCGCGCGGGGAGGCATAGGAGAAGTCCCATGGAAGTCATCCTGCTTGACGACCTGAAAGGCGTGGGCCAGAAGGGCGCCACGGTCAACGTGAAGCCCGGATTCGCGCGCAACTACCTGTTGCCGCACCGGCTCGCGATCCCCATCGGCACCAAGGCCGCGAACCTCTACCAGGAGCTGGCGCGCCAGAAGGAAGTGCATTCCGACAAGCTCGTCGACGCCGCACGTGCCGAAGCCGCGAAGATCGACGGTCTGCAAGTGAACATCGCCGTGCAGGCCAACGATGAAGACACGCTGTTCGGCTCCATCACCAACGCCGACGTGGCGGACGCGCTCAAGGGGGCGGGGCACGACGTGGATCGGCGCCGCATCGAAGTGCCCGATCACATCAAGCAGCTCGGCAACTACAACGTGTCGGTCAAGTACTACGGAGGCGTCACCGCCACCGTGAAGGTCTGGGTGGTGCGGGCATGAAGCGCGGAAGGCTCCTCGTGATGACGCTGGCGATCGCGGCCCTGGCGGCCGGGGCCGTGGGGGCGGCTCCGAAGAAGTCGGGCAGCTCGGCGCGGAACGCGCGTTCCGC
>JANNKI010000013.1:0-5282 GCA_031396225.1 bacterium
CGAACCCGATCGGATCCTCGCTCAGGCGAACCGGCGCACTCCACGTGGTCGCGTCATCGGACCAGCCGACGAAGATGTCACGCTGGTCTCTTCCCCGTTCCAGGCCACGATTCACCAACCCGGTTCGCAGCCGGTAGGCGCCGGGCCCGGACCGCTGATTCACCTGTATGTAGTACGTGCCGGTGACCGGCGCGGTGAAGAACCAACCCGAGGGGAACCCCTGCGGATTCCCCCCGGTCGGGTTGACGCTGGAATTGAACGTGGTGAACGTGAGTGCCGTGAGGCCGTTGCCCGCGAGCAGTCGGAGTGAGAGCACCGCGCTGGCGTCCGCGGAGTCCGAAGCCACGACGACGTGCTGTCCCTGGGTGAGCGGGAGTGCGTAGAAGTCCACGTCCAGCGTGCCGCTCACACTGCCCCGGATCGTCTGCCCCAGCAAGACCGGGGTCGCCGAGCCGATGGATCCGTTCGACTCGACCTCGGACTTGTTTCCGGCCTGCCCAAGCGTGAGGACCTCGTCGAGCCAGTTGATGCTCTCGGCCCACGACAAGTAGATGCGCCCGCGCTGGGGGCCGTGGCTGCGGTCCACCGCGATGCCGCTGAACTCGACACCGTGGTCACGGTTGAAGCCCGGCGCGCCGGTGCCGAAGTTGGTGTACATGGACACGGCCGTGACCGGGAGCGCGAAAGTCTGGCCCCGGTCGTCGGAACGTCGGATGCGGAAGTAGTCCTCGAAGCTGTCTCCGATCAGCTCATAGACCACGTAGACGCGGCCATCGCCATCCACCGCTGGCCGGGACCCTTGCACGAAGCCGCGCTCGAGCGACGTGTCGAGCGAGATCTGGCGGGGGGTGGACCAGGTCGTGGCATTGCTGTCAGCCCACTGGAAGTCGATGACGGATCCGGTGATGGGGAAGCGCGTGTACGAGAGGAACACGCGGCCGCTGGAGGAGTCTGCGACGATCCACCCCTTGTCGGCCTCCAGAAAGGGGAGATCGCGCGCGATGTCTGGAGTTCCCCACACGAAGTCGGCGCCGGTCCAACGTCCCTTGACGACCCCGACGCCGCTCCGGAGTCCGGCTCCCGTGGTGAAATCGCACAGGGCCGAGAAGTAGAACGCGCCCGTCTTCTCGTTGACCGTCAGCACCGGATCGCTGGTCCACTCAAACGCGCTGGTCCCCGGGACGGTGGAGGGGAACGTGCCGCGGTCCGTCCACGTGGAGCCGCCATCCGTGGAGAAGGCCCAGCCCTGCGTGTCGCTGTTGGTCACGAAACCCTGGCCGTCGTTCCAGGCTGCCACCACGATGTCGCCGAACGCGGCAATGGTGGTCTCGCTCTGGCCCGAATCGAAGCTGTCGCCGGTGCGGTTGTTCACGATCCGGTTGGCCGGGATGGGAATGGCCTGCGCGCTCGAGCGGTCGGGGCGCCGAACCGTCGTGACGTCGCTCAAAGGAGTCGGAATCGTTTCAGGCTGCGCCGGACGCGCGCGAAGCCCGGGCTTGGGGGAAGCCGCGCCTCGGGCGCCCCGCCGCTGGGTCGCGTCCGCCCTCAGTCGCGCCTTCCGCTGCTCGGACATCTTCTGCCGCCGCATGCGTCGTTCCACCATCCGCTTCGCGTACGCCGCCTTCCACGGGTGCACGCTGGCCGCGGGGGCCGTGGGTTCCTGCGCCTTGGCGGGGCCGGGCAGGAGCGTGAGCACGAGTGTCGCGGCAAGGAGTCGGGCGCCAGCGCGGACGAACGCGATCATCGGGAGAGCTCTCCGGGTTTGGTGTGCGGTCGAGGCGAGCATGTATCGGGTTCCTAGCGGACCGCGCCCCAGGGGGCGACCATCAGTGCAAGCAACACGATGAAGAGGAGCAACTGGATCAGGTTCGCCAGGCGCCAGCGCCCAAGCTCGCGTGCCCAGCCGGCGGGCTCGCCCTGGCCGCCGCGTGCGGCCGCATCGGCCGCGGCGTGGGACAGGGCGCCGAGCGCGCCCGTGGCCGGCATCTCCATGGCGAGCGTCACCAGCACCAGCACGGCCCACAGGCCGTTTGCCGCGATGAACAGTGGTGTGTCCTTCATCTTGTAGCCCATCTGCATGGCGAACAGGTTGCCGACGATTCCCACGCCGAGCAACGCCGGGAGCGCGACGAGCCCCGAGAGCCCACGGTTCACGGCGAACAGCGTGGCTCGCGTGGCCCAGTCCTTGGCGCGACGCGCCTGCAGCGTGTTCCAGTGCGCCGCGAACACCGCGGCGAACCAGGCGAATGCGAGCAACACGTGCAGAAAACGAATCGCCAGCAGCATGAAGGCTCCCTCGGGATCGTCGTGGGCGCGGCCGGAACACTTTGGCGCGAGTGTAAGGCGATTCGCGGCCAAGGGCACGCGGGGGTGCGGACCACGAGCGTGGGCGGGTCGTTCGCGGGAGCGAGCCCCTCGCGTCAGTCGCCGAGAGCCTCGCTCAGTGGGCGGATCCCAGCCGCACCATCCGGCGCGAGACGGTGTTCGCGCCCTCACGCACGACCGCGAAGTAGGTCCCGGGCCGGGCCGGGTCCCCGCGGTCGTCGCGCCCGTCCCAGGCGACCGAGTGCTCCGCCGCGGGCCAATCGGCTTCGAGGAGCCGGCGCACGCGGCGGCCGGCGACGTCGCAGATGTCCACGCGCACTCGACCACGGCCGGCGAGCGTGAAGCGCACGAGTGCTCCCGAGACGCTGGGGTTGGGCTGCACGCTCAGGTTCGCGATGCGGCCGGCTGGGCCGTCCACGCCGAGGAGCGAGGCCGGGACGCACGCATCCACGGTGGCGCTGATGAGCGGCGTGCCGGGGAAGAGCAGCGCGCACAGGTCGCTCGAGTCGGAGGGATAGAAGTTCCAACTCACGCACAGGCTGCACGACGCCGTGGTCACCAGCCGCGGACGTGTGGCGTCGTCGGCACAGCCCGCGCCGTCGGCCGGAAACATCACGCGCAGGTAGGAGTCCCCGAGCAGCGCCACGCTGCCGTCGAGCGGCACCGAGAACGCGCGGATCCCGGGCGTGGCGGCGGTGAGCACGGCGTTGACCGGTCCACGCATGACACGGAAGGGTGCGGGCGGCGCGCACGCGGTGTCGGCGACGGCCGTGACGACCGAGATCTCCACCGGCTGGCTGCACGGCACGCGGAACTCGAGCGACACCTGCACCGACGACACCCACACACCGGCGGAGGAGGCACAGGGCGCGCACGTCTTCGGCCGGGCGCGGACATAGTAGGCGTCGTCCGGGGGCAGGATGTAGTCCACGACGTACACGGCGGGCCCCGATGTACCGACCGAACAACCCGGGCCGGTGGTCGCGGTCTGGGAGGGCGCGGGCGTGCCGGCCACCGGATACGAGCGCGGAGGTGGCTTCACGCGCGGAGCCTCGGCGCCCGCGGGCGTCGTGACCAGGAGCATGGATAGGAGGAAAAGCGCTGGCATGGAATCGTCCCCGGGGGCGCCTCGTCGGTCGCGGCCCCCGCTATGGTCCGCCCCTCACTGGACGGGGGTCAAGCACGGAATACGGAATCGAGCCCTCTGGCCGCCCGGACGAAATTTGTACTGTCAGCGCGGCGGAAGCAGGGCGTAGTCTCGTCGCATGTTCACGGGTCACTCACCCCATCACGGTGTCGCCTGGGTCGCCGCGGCTTCCCTGCTGCTCCTCGCGGGCTGCAGCCGGAATGCGACCTCGTTGCTCGGCCCGAACCAGCCTCCCGAGATCGAGATCGTGGACGCGCGTGCCGATCGCGCGGCCGGGAGCGGTGTGCGCGTGCGCTGGGCGGCGCGCGATCCCGATGGCCGCGTGAAGCAGAGCCGCTGGAGTCTCACGCCGTGGGGCGCGCCGACCCTGGGCGAGGCTGGCGTCGCGACGACCGGGGACGAGTGCCTGGTCACGCGCGACCCCTCGGCGCGTGTGGGTGAGCCGCGGAGTCGCGAACCGGAGCGCTTCTCGGTGTGGGCGGTGGACGACGCGGGTGCGGTGTCCAAGCCGGCGACGCTCGCGCTGTTCACGAACAACGTGGCGCCGATGGTGGTGATCACCGGCCCGCGACCGTCGACATTCTTCAATATCCCGGTCGCGCCGAACGTCTGCATCACCTGGACCGGCTACGACCCCGACGGGATCTTCACGACGAAGCCGGTCAAGTACAAATACAAGATGTTCGACCTGGATGATCCTGCCAATCAGATCTACGTCGTGGACCCGGACTCTTTGCGCCGGTACTACGCGCCGCGCGCGTGGGCGGGGTGGGATTCCACGTCCGCGGACACCGAGTTCGTGGCGTTTTCCAATCTCACCATCGGCAAGAGCTATCTCTTCGCGGTGACCGCGTTCGACGAACAGGGCGACTACGATCCCGACTTCAACCTGAACAAGAACATGCTTCGCATGACCGTCGTTTATCCAGAGACGAACAGCCCGGTGCTGGCACTTTCGGGCCCGGGGTTCCGGTTCATCTACCCCTCCGGGGGCTGGTTCGACCTGCCGAACCGAGTGGCGCACACCGAAGTGGCGGCCGGCGAGCCCGTCACGTTCAATTGGGAGGCGTTCCCGGTGCCGAGCCATTCCATCAGGTCCTACCGCTGGGTGATGGATCCCGTGGACCTGCACGACGAGACCCCGCGCACCAACGAGCAGACCGACGTGCGTCACTGGAGCGCCCCGAGCCTCAATGTCACCGAGGCGACCCTGGGGCCGTTCTCGCCGGCCGGGCTCAAGCGCGAGGAACACACGCTCTACATCGAAGCCCGAAGCACACCGGGCGGATGCACTCCCACCAACTCGGACTTCGTGAGCCTGGGGATCATCCATTTCGTGGTCGTGCGTGCGACGCACCAGCGCGAGGTACTGATCGTGGACGACACGCGGCTACAGCCCGACCGGATCAGTGCAGGAGCTAGTTGTCCGCAACTCGCCACGGGGGCCTGGCCGAGCGCGGCGGAGCTCGACACGTTCCTCTACGCGAGGGGTGGGTTCCCTTGGCGCTGCACCATCAATCCGCCCAGCGGCGTGACCACCACCGGCGGTCTCTTCGCCGGCTACGACTTCGACACGCTCGGCACGCGCGGACGACTCTCGGGCGAACAGCGCGACAACGGCGGCGGTCAGCTCTCGCAGAGCCAGTGCGTGCCGCTCTCGGTGCTGGCGAGCTACCGGCACGTCATCTGGATCACGGATGGCAACGGGGCGTTGGCCACGGCCCCGATCACCGACGCAGCGAATCCAAGAACCGCCATGCGGTTCATGAGCGAGCCCGGCATGGTGAACGTGCTGGCGGCCTACGTGCGC
>JANNKI010000044.1:0-1592 GCA_031396225.1 bacterium
CCCTGTGGCACCACGTGAACGTGGCCGTGTCCGCGGCCGGCTCGCGTCGGCTCCGGAGCTGGTTCGAGCGGCCGCTCGCCACGCTCGAGGCCATCCGCCCCCGGCAGGACGCCGTGGCGGCGTGGCTCGGAACCGGCGCGCCGCGCGCGTCTTTCCGCGAGGCCTTGCGCGGCCTGCCCGACCTGGAGCGGCTCGCCAGCCGCGTGGCGTGCGCCAAGGCCACCCCGCGCGAGCTGGGAGCACTCCGGGACGCGCTTCATCGGCTGCCCGACCTGGCCCACGGTCTCGAACACTCGGGCGTGCCAGCGTTCGCGGGCACCGCGCGCGCGCTGGCCGTGCCGCCGGCGCTCGCCGAGCGGCTGGCCGCCGCGCTCGTGGACGAGCTGCCCGTGGCGGCACGCGACGGCGACATCTTCCGCGCGGGCTTCGACGCGTTGCGCGATTCGCTCCACGAGCTCTCGCACTCGGGCAAGCGCTGGATCGCCGAGCTGGAAGCGAGCGAGCGCCAACGGAGCGGCATCAGCAGTCTCAGAGTTGGCTACAACAAGGTGTTCGGCTATTACCTTGAGATCACGAACGCGCACCGCGACAAGGTGCCGTCCGACTACGAGCGGCGCCAGACGCTCACGAACGCCGAGCGCTACGTTACGCCGGCGCTTAAAGCCCGCGAGTCCGAAGTGCTGGGCGCCGACGAGAAGTTGAAAGCGCGCGAGCAGGAGCTGTTCGTGTCGCTGCGCGAGGAGGTCGCCCGCTACGTGCCCGCGCTCCAGGCGGCCGCCGACGCACTGGCGCGGCTGGACGCCGAATCAGCGCTTGCCGAAGCCGCCGCCCGCTACGAATGGACGCGCCCCGCATTGGAGGACGGCGACCGCATCACGGCGGACGGAGTCCGCCACCCAGTGATAGAAAGGCTGATGCCACGCGGGGAGTTCGTGGCGAACGACGTGCGGCTGGACGCTCGCGAACGGCAGCTCGTGCTGCTCACCGGACCCAACATGGGTGGCAAGAGCACGTACCTGCGCCAGGTGGCACTGCTCGTGCTGCTCGCCCAGAGCGGCTCGTGGGTGCCCGCGGCAAGCGCCACGCTGGGACTGGTCGATCGGCTGTTTACGCGCGTCGGCGCGGCCGACCGGCTCGGGGCGGGGCAGAGCACGTTCATGGTGGAGATGACCGAGACCGCGGAGATCTTGAGGTCGGCGACGTCGCGGTCGCTGGTGCTGCTGGACGAGCTCGGTCGCGGCACGGCCACGTACGACGGTCTGGCGCTGGCGTGGGCCGTGACCGAGCACCTGTGCGACGCGCGCGGCGCTCGTCCACGGACCATCTTCGCGACGCATTATCACGAGCTCACCCAGCTCTCGGAGAAGTTGCCGCGTCTGGCGAACGCGCACGTGGCGGTGAAGGAGTGGGGTGATGGCGTGGTGTTCCTGCACCGCATCGCCGAGGGCCCTGCCGATCGAAGTTACGGCATCCACGTGGCGAAACTCGCGGGCCTGCCCGGGAGCGTCATCGAGCGCGCGAAGGTGGTGCTCGCGGAACTGGAGAGCGAGCGCACGGTGGAGGAGCTGGAGAAGGCACCGAGGCGAGCGAAG
>JANNKI010000059.1:0-3258 GCA_031396225.1 bacterium
GCCTGCGCCAGCTCCGCCAACTCGGCGTCGCCGGAGACGACCGCTTCGCGGTCTTCGGCCAGCGTCTGCTGCACGCGCCGATACTCTCCCGCCGCCGCCACCGTGCGCGCGAGCCGGGCGCGCTCGCGCGAGAGGTCGCGCAGCTTGCGTGGCTCGCGCGCCACGTCGGGCTCCGAGAGCAGGCGGTCTAATTCGGCGAAGCGCGCCTCCACCCGCGCGAGCGCCTGCAGCATCGTATTGTCCATCACTGCACGAAGCTCACTTCCTTCGCACCGCCGGCGCGGCGGGCGGCTTCGAGCGCCGGGTCGTTCATGACCTTCTCGAGCGAGGCGATCGCGACGGCACACATGTCCAGGTCGGGCTCGCGCGTGGTGAGCCGCTGGAACTGCATGCCGGGCCAGGCGAGTGCCCTCACGATCGGCTTGTCGAAGTGCTTGCCCGAGAGCCGGATGAACTCGAACGCGACGCCCGCGATGATCGGCATGCACGCGATGCGCAACAGGTGCTGCGCCAGGGTTGCGGGCCTCCCGATGAACGTGAACACCACGATGCTCACCAGCACGACCAGGAACAGGAACGTGGTGCCGCAGCGCGGGTGCAGGCGCGGAAACGTCTGCACGCTCTCCGGTGTGAGCGGCGCCCCGGCTTCAAGTGCGTGGATGGCCTTGTGCTCGGCGCCGTGGAACCCGAGCACGCGCGCCATCTCCTTCCACTGGCTGATGAGCCACAGGTAGCCGACGAACGCCAGCAACCTGAACGCGCCGTCCACCAACCCGAAGCCGACGCGGTCGTGGAATCCGAGCCACTCCGTGAGCCGCGCGGGCAGCACCACGAACAGCAGCAGGCCCAGTCCCAGCGAGAACGCCACCGTGGCGAACTGCAGCACGGTCATCCAGAAGCTGGTCTTCCCGGCCTGGCCCTCGGGCGTGGACTCGCGCGAGGACTCGTCGGCGCTGAAGTTCAACGCGGTGATCCCCAATGCGAGTGTTTCGAACAGCGACACCGCGCCGCGCACCACGGGCAGTCCAAGCGGCTTGATGCGACGGGTGATGGACTCGAACCGGCGCTCGAGATAGGCGAGCGAACCGTCGGGGCGCCGCACGGCCACGGCGACGAGCGTGGGCGAGCGCATCATGACGCCCTCGATCACCGCTTGACCGCCCAGGGGGAGGAACGGCATCAGGCCTCCGGGAAAGGGACACGGCTCCCGAAGCGGGCGGACCCGGAGCGTCGATCCGCGAAGATCGACGCTCCGGGTGCCCACGCCCACGACGAGAGCCGGTGAAGAGTCGCTACTTCTCGGTCTTCTCGGCCGAGTCGGTCGGCTCGAGGGGCGCGACCTTGGCGTAGCGCCTGCGGAAGCGGTCCACGCGACCGGCCTTGTCGAGCAGCTTCTGCTTACCGGTGAAGAACGGATGGCACTTGGAGCAGATGTCCAAGTGCACCTTGCCGTCCGACGACGACGGCTTGAGCGTGGTGCGCGTGCTCCACTCCTCGCCACAGCCGTAGCAGTGGAACGCGCGCGTCTCGTAAATCGGATGGATTCCAGACTTCATGGCACTTCTCCGCTACGGCGGCGTTCCCCGGGATCCGGCCCGGCGCCGGGGGCACCGGGGCCCCATCCGCAAGCATGGGTCCAGCCGGGTCCGGCGACGGGAAGCGGGTGGTTCCGAGCGCTCCGCCTGAGTGAAAGTGAGGGCGGGGAGTATGCCGCACGGCGGGTGGGGTTGTCTAACCGCGGCGCGGCTGCGGAACTCGGCGCAAGCTGCGTAGATCGGCGCGGTCCTGGAGCCTGCAGGGTTCCCAGCCTATCTCGGTCGTTCCGTCACCGGCCGCTCCCCGGGCCCCGGCAGCGGCGGCCACGTGCCGCCCTGGGTCTCGGCGACGAGCAGCTCTTCGACCGAATGGTAGCGGTAGATGGTCGGGGCCTGGTGAACGAACAGCCCGCCCGTGTCCGCCGACGGTCCGTACGTGGAATAGACGGGCCGGCCGAGCAGGCGCAAGAGCACCGTGAGCTGGCCACGGTGGTGCGCGCTGTGCGCGACGCGGCGCAGGAACACCCACGCGCGCGACCGGTCCACGTCGAAGAACCGGGTTGTCCCCGTCCACCAGTCGGCCGACATCGCCTCCAACCGCTCCAGCCGGAGCGTCGAGGCGGCAGCGTAGTGGAGCAGGAACGCAAGTCGCGTCTCGGACTGTGGAAGCACCTCGAGCGGCGTGGCGATGCCGAGCATGTTGCGCATCCAGGTGTCCTCGGACAAGCACTGGTGCACCATGTGCTCGAGCGGAGTGCGCACGCGCTCGGCGCAACGGAAGCCAAGGTCCTCGTCGCGGAATGCCGACCAAACCGTGAGCGTCTTCAGCCGTTCGCTGTCGTAGGCCTCGGCGAAGAACCGGAATGTGTCGGAGGCGGCCATGCAGTCAGCGTGGGCGAGCAACCGGCGCGGGGCACGTTCGGGTTCCCGCGGCGGCAGCGACGCGCGCTTCCCTGAGCCACCCGGGAATCCACTCGAGCGGAAACCCTTCCCGAGTGACCGCGGTGACCTCAGCGGTTTCCGTGAAACGCTCTCCACGCGTCGTCGATGACATTCTCGTGCTCCCGGACAAGTTCCAGCGCAGTGGACAGCTCACCGCGGCGCAGGCCGTGACTCTGTGCCGACTCCACCCTTGGTTCCAGCCAGAATGTGGCCATCGCACGGCCGCTTACGAGTTCATGTTCTCCAGGAACTTCTTGTTCGTCTTCGAGTCGCTCATCTTGCCGATCAGGAACTCCATCGCCTCGACCGGGCTCAGCTCGGTCAGGAACTTGCGCAGGACCCATACGCGCGACAGCACGTCGGCGGGCATGAGCAGCTCTTCCTTGCGCGTGCCGGAGCGGTTGATGTCGATGGCTGGGTAGATGCGCTTGTCGGCGATCTTGCGGTCCAGCACGAGCTCGGAGTTGCCGGTGCCCTTGAACTCCTCGAAGATCACCTCGTCCATGCGCGAGCCGGTCTCGATCAACGCCGTGGCGATGATCGTGAGCGAGCCGCCATCCTCGATGTTGCGCGCGCTGCCGAAGAAGCGCTTGGGCCGCTGCAGCGCATTGGCGTCCACGCCGCCTGACAGGATCTTGCCCGAGTGCGGCACGACCGCGTTGTGCGCGCGGGCCAGGCGGGTGATCGAGTCGAGCAGGATGACCACGTCGCGGCCGTGCTCCACCAGCCGCTTGGCCTTCTCGATGACCATCTCCGCCACCTGCACGTGGCGCTCGGCGGG
>JANNKI010000066.1:0-9727 GCA_031396225.1 bacterium
CGAGATGGTGATGCCGGGCGACAACGTGGACATGGTGGTGGAACTGATCACGCCGATCGCGATGGAGAAAGAGCTGCGCTTCGCCATCCGCGAGGGCGGTCGCACCGTCGGCGCCGGCGTCGTCACCGAGATCGTCGAGTAGCCGGGGGACTGGGCTGCGCGAGCAGCCGGGAGTGAACTTTGCGCTACCAGATCACGCTGGCCTGCAACGACTGCAAGCGGCGAAACTACATCAAGACGAAGAACAAGCGGCTGCATCCGGATCGGGTGGAGTTCAAGAAGTTCTGCCCCACGTGCCGGAAGCACACCGCCCACAAGGAAACGCGGTAAGACAGGCATAGGCCAGTAGCTCAATTTGGCAGAGCACCGGTCTCCAAAACCGGGGGTTGCAGGTTCAAGTCCTGTCTGGCCTGCCATGCAAGTGCGGTTCCCGACGCGCGATGGTCGCGCGCCGGAATCCCGAGGAAGTTCTCCGATGTCCGCGATGGACCAGATTCGCGAGTACGGCAAGGACGTGAAGAGCGAGCTGGGCAAGGTCAGCTGGCCGACCCGCGATGAGCTCCGTGATTCCACCGTGGTGGTGATCGTCACCGTGCTCCTCGTGGCCGCGTTCATCGGCGTCATCGACCAGGTCCTCAATCGGGCCGTGGCGCTGCTCTTCCGGTGATGGCACCCACCTCTGAGCGCCCGACCGGCCCGGCCGCGACGGCAGCGGAAGCAGGCATGAGTGAGAAGAAGTGGTATGTGATCCACACGTACTCGGGTCACGAGAACAAAGTGAAGACGAACCTCGAGAAGGCCATTCATTCCATGGGCCTCGAGGAGCAGTTCGGCCAGATCCTCGTCATGACCGAAGAGGTCGTGGAGATGAAGGACGGCAAGCGCAAGACCTCCAAGCGCAAGACGTTCCCGTCGTACGTGGTGGTCGAGATGCTGCTCAACAACGACACGCGCCACCTGGTGCAGAACGTACCGGGGGTGACGCGCTTCGTGGGTTCGGGCGCCCGGGAGGTGCCACTCAAGGAGAACGAGGTCCGGCGCCTGCTGGGCCAGATGGAGACGAGCAAGTCCCGCCCGGCGCCGACGGTGCAGTTCCACGTCGGCGATCACGTGCGGATCAGCGACGGGCCATTCAGTGCATTCTCGGGCGTGGTGGACGAAGTCAACAACGAGCGCGGCAAGGTGAAGGTGATGGTCAGCATCTTCGGTCGCGCCACGCCGGTGGAACTCGACTTCCTGCAGGTACAGCCGGTCTAGCGACTGAGGAGATCCGAAGATGGCGAAGCCCATTACCGCCATGGTGAAGTTGCAGTGCAACGCCGGCGTGGCGACCCCCGCGCCGCCCGTGGGCCCGGCCCTCGGCCAGCACGGCATCAACATCATGGAGTTCTGCAAGCAGTTCAACGCCCGGACGCAGGCCCAGACCGGCCTGGTGATCCCGGTGATCATCACGGTTTACAACGACCGCTCATTCACGTTCATCACAAAGACGCCGCCGGCCGCGATCCTGCTCAAGAAGGCCGCGGGTCTCGAGCGTGCGTCCGGCGTGCCCAACCGCACCAAGGTGGGCAAGGTCACGAAGAAGCAAGTGCGCGAGATCGCCGAGCTCAAGGCTCCCGACCTCAACTCCGCCACGGTGGAAGCCGCCGAGCGGATGGTGATGGGAACGGCCCGCAGCATGGGGATCGACATCGCGGACTGAATGATCAGGTGCACGCGGGACGCCAGGCCGGCCCGCGACACCAGGGGGGGACGCGGCACGAACGCCGTGCTGCCGGCCCCGCGTCAAAGGCGGCTCCGCTCACGCGGGTCCCCCGCCGAACGCCTGGAGGGAAGGAACCGGAATGGTCCGGATGGACAAGGAGTCTGCGGAACAGCTGCTGAAGGGCAAGACCCCGCGCGAGATCTACGAGCTCGTTCGGACCCAGGTCGAGAAGTCGCCCGACGCCAAGTTCCAGGACCTGTTCGAGACACTCGACTGGGTGGTGCAGCAGGGCTACGCCACCGCCGAGGAGCTCGAAGCGGTCGAGGAAGAGGGCAGCAACTGACGAGTCGGACATCCGGGCGCGCCGGACCCGTCCCTGGGACGGGTGCCCTGCGGCGCGCCGGCACGGTGGGGCGTTGCCCTGCCGGCGCGAGCTCGAGCATTTCTAACCACTCCGAACACGTGGGAGTGGCGGTGGACACCGCCACGACGGGACCACGGGAGGAAGCATGTCGAAGCACGGAAAGCGATACCGCGCGGCGTATGACCTTACGAACAAGGCCGGATCGGTGCGAGATCTGGCCGATGCCGTGAAGCTCGTGAAGCAGACGGCGCGCGCGAAGTTCGACGAGACCATCGTGATCTCGTCGCATCTGGGCGTCGATCCCCGCCACGCCGACCAACTGGTCCGCGGCACGGTCGTGCTGCCGCACGGAACGGGCAAGAGCCTGCGCGTGCTGGTGCTGGCCAAGGGCGACAAGATCAAGGAAGCGCTCGCCGCGGGCGCTGACTTCGCCGGGAGCGAGGAGCTGGTCAAGAAGATCCAGGAGGGCTGGCTCGACATCGACGCCATCGTCGCGACTCCGGACATGATGGGCGAGGTCGGCAAGCTCGGACGCCTGCTGGGGCCGCGCGGCCTGATGCCCAATCCGAAAAGCGGCACGGTGACGTTCGACGTCACCAAGGCCGTGAACGAGCTCAAAGCCGGCAAGATCGAGTTCCGCGTGGACAAAGGCTCCAACGTGCACGCGCCGGTCGGCAAGGCCTCGTTCAGCGAGGACAAGTTGCTCGAAAACGCCAAGGCCTTCCTGCGCGAACTCATGCGCGCGAAGCCCTCGGGCGCCAAGGGGCATTACGTGAAGAGCCTGACCATCAGCTCCACGATGGGCCCGGGCATCACCCTCGACCCGTCGGCCGTCACGGCCGAGATGGCCTAGGAGGCACGATGCCCACTCCCCAGAAAGAAGCGATCCTCAAGGACACGCGGCAGCGTCTCGCCGACGTTCGCGGGATCTATCTCGCGGACTTCAGCGGCATGACCGTGCAGAGCCTGTCGCTGCTGCGCAAGCGGTGTCGCGAGCAGGGCGTGCAGTTCCGCGTCATCAAGAACACGCTGCTCAAGCGCGCGTTCAACGAGCGCGGGATCAAGGAGCTCGACGAACACCTCGTGGGTCCGACCGGGCTGGTGTTCAGCCCCGGGAACGAGATGGCTCCGGCCAAGATCCTCGCGGACTTCGCGAAGGAGTTCGAGAAGCCGCGGCTCAAGGCTGCCGTCGTGGACGGCCGGCTCTACGACCCCAAGGCGATCGGCCTGCTGGCCGCGCTGCCCAGTCGCGAGGTGCTGCTGTCGCAGTTGCTCGGCACGTTCGTCGCCCCGATGACCACGTTCCTGGGAGCGGTGAACGCCCTGCTCGCCACGCCGGCGAACATGGCCGACGCGCTGGCGCGCGAGAAGTCCAAGGACTCCTGACGTCGACATGATCCGGGCTTCCGGCCCGGCCCCGATTTTTTTCCCCGCCGGCGACGGCAAACATGCAAGAAGGAGAAACAAGGCCATGGCGAACGCGATCGACCAGGTGCTCGACCTCATCGGCAACATGACGGTGCTCGAGCTTTCGGAGCTGAAGAACAAGTTCGAGGACAAATTCGGTGTCACCGCGGCGGCGCCCATGATGGCGATGCCGATGGGCGGTGCTGGCGGCGCCGCGGCCGTGGTCGAGGAGAAGACGGAGTTCACCGTCGTCCTCTCGAGCACCGGCGACAAGAAGATCCAGGTGATCAAGGTGGTCCGCGAGCTGACCGGTCTGGGCCTCAAGGAGGCCAAGGACCTGGTGGACGGCGCGCCCAAGCCGATCAAGGAAGGTGTCTCCAAGGATGACGCCGCCAAGATGAAGGCGGCTCTCGAGGAGCAGGGCGCCACCGTCGAGATCAAGTGATCCGCGACCTCGCTTGAAGTCCTCGTTCCCCCGCGAACCCGGACCCTCCATGGGCGCCGGGGTCGCGGCGTCGGAACGCGTTTCGCTAGAAAGGCGGTAGGCACTTGAAGACAGCACGTCGCAGGGAACGGAAGAGCTTTTCCAAGATCGACGCGCAGTGGAATCTGCAGATTCCCAATCTGCTCGAGGTCCAGCTGAAGAGCTTCCGCGACTTCCTCCAGATGGACGTGGACCCGATGCGGCGCCGGAACGAAGGCCTGCAGGAGGTGTTCACTGGCGTGTTCCCCATCTCGGACGCACGCGAGCTCTTCGGGCTCGAGTTCGTGGCCTACGAGATCGGCGAGCCGAAGTACACGATGGACGAGTGCGTCGAACGCGACCTCACCTACTCGGCGCCGCTCAAGGCGCGCCTGCGCCTGAACACCCGCGAAGAGGTGGATGGCGTCAAGCGCGACAAGGACGTCATCGAGCAGGAGGTCTACCTCGGCGAGCTGCCGCTCATCACCGATAGCGGCACGTTCATCATCAATGGCGCGGAGCGCGTGATCGTGTCGCAGCTCCACCGATCGCCGGGCGTGTTCTTCGATGAGATGACTCACCCGAACGGCAAGCAGCTGTACAACGCCCGCATCATCCCGTACCGCGGCTCGTGGGTGGAGTTCTCGCTCGACGTGAACGACATCATGCACGTGCACATCGACCGCAAGCGCAAGCTCCCGGTGAGCGTGCTACTGCGGGCATTGGGGTTCGTGTCGGATCGCGAGATCTTGGAGCTCTTCTACGAGAAGGAGACGCTCGACACGAGGGGCAAGAAGGCCGAGGGCGCGCTGGGCCGCATCTGCGCCCAGGACCTCATGGACGAGGCCACGGGCGAGATCCTGCTCGAGGCCAACGAGGAGATCACCGCCGAAAAGGTCGAGATCCTCAAGAAGTCCGGCCTGGACGCGCTCGAGGTGTTCCTGATCCCGCACCAGGACGACGCGGACCTCGTGCGCAATACGCTGCGCAAGGACCAGACGAAGTCGCAGGAGGAAGCGCTCCACCGCATCTACAACCTGCTCCGTCCGGGCGAACCGCCGCGCGCCGATTCCGCTCGCGAGATCCTCAACAAGCTGTTCTTCAATCCCAAGCGCTATGACCTGGCACGCGTCGGCCGCTACAAGCTCAACCAGAAGCTGCCGCACGACTACCTGCTGCCCGGTCGCGACGTGCGCAAGAAGTTGGGCCTGGGCGTGCCGGACCTCACGCACACGACGCTGTGCCGTGAGGACTTCATCGTCATCATCAAGTACCTCGTCCTGCTCCGCACGGGTGGCGCCATGCTCACCGAGGCTGGCGATGATCCGGCGGTCACGGACGATATCGACCATCTCGGCAACCGGCGCGTGCGCTCGGTGGGCGAGCTGCTCGCGAACCAGTTCAACATCGGTCTCGCGCGCATGGCCCGCATCATCCGCGAGCGCATGTCGCTCCAGGACCAGGAGCAGATCACGCCCACGGACCTGGTGAACTCGCGCACCATCTCGGCCGTGATCCAGAGCTTCTTCGGATCCAGCCAGTTGTCGCAGTTCATGGACCAGACGAATCCGTTGGCCGAGCTCACGAACAAGCGGCGTCTCTCGGCGCTCGGACCGGGCGGCCTCACGCGCGACCGGGCCGGCTTCGAGGTGCGTGACGTGCACTACACGCACTATGGCCGCGTCTGCCCCATCGAGACTCCGGAAGGCCCGAACATCGGCCTCATCTCGTCGTTGTCCACGTACGCCAAGGTGAACGAGTTCGGGTTCCTCGAGACGCCGTACTTCCGCGTGAGCGGAGGCCTGGTGGATCGCAAGAAGCCCGAGTTCCTCGCCGCGGACGTCGAGGACCGTGCGCGCATCGCCCCGGCGAACACGCCGTTCGACAAGAAGTCCGGTCAGCTCGACGAGCCCACGCTCACCGTGCGCTCACGCGGCGAGTACCCGAGCGTGGATCGGACGGACGTCGAGTACATGGACGTCTCGCCGATCCAGCTGGTGTCGCCGGCCGCGGCGCTCATCCCGTTCCTCGAGCACGACGACGCGAACCGCGCGCTCATGGGTTCCAACATGCAGCGTCAGGCCGTGCCGTTGCTCGTGACCGAGGTCCCGCTCGTGGGCACCGGGCTCGAGGACAAGGTGGCCGAGGATTCCGGCGCACTGGTGCTGTCGCGGCGCTCGGGTGTGGTGGAGTTCGTCTCGGGCGAGATGATCGCGATCCGATACGAGCGTGACGAGGACGAGCCTGAGTTCGATTACTCGGAGCAGCCGAATCTCGACATGTACCGCCTCACCAAGTTCCGCCGTTCAAACCAGGACACCTGCCTGAACCAGCGGCCCACCGTGGCCGAGGGCACCAGGGTCAAGAAGGGCGCGGTCATCGCGGACGGCCCCGCCACCCGCGACGGCGAGTTGGCACTCGGCCGCAACGTGCTGGCGGCGTTCATGCCGTGGGCCGGCTACAACTACGAGGACGCCATCCTCGTGAGCGAGAAGCTCAGCAAGAACGACGTGTTCACCTCGATCCACATCGAGGAGTTCGAGCTTCAGGTGCGTGACACGAAGCGCGGGGTCGAGGTGATCACGCGCGAGATCCCGAACGTGTCCGAGGAAGCGGTGAAGAACCTCGACGAAGAGGGCGTGATCCGCGTGGGCGCTCGAGTCCGCCAGGGTGACATCCTGGTGGGCAAGGTGACCCCGAAGGGCGAACAGGAACTCTCGCCCGAGGAACGCCTGCTCAAGGCCATCTTCGGCGACAAGGCCGGTGACGTGCGCGATGCGTCGCTCAAGGCCCCGCCGGGCATGGACGGCATCGTCATCGACATCAAGGTGTTCTCGCGCCGCGAGAAGGACGAGGGCACCAAGGTGCAGGAGAAGAAGAAGATCGAGAAGTTGCGCCGCGAGTCCAAGAAGGAGCGCGAGCGCATCGCCGACGTGCGCCTGTCCAACGCCCGCCAGATCCTCGAGGAGCAGTTGGTGAACGTGCTGAAGAGCGCGTCCACCGGGGAGCCGCTGGCGCGCAAGGGCCGCAAGTACGCGGCGGACTTTCTTGAGGAGATCGACCTCGACGACCTGGCGTGGGGAACGCCCGTGACCGAGGACGAGCGCGTGAACGACCGCTTCTGGAAGGCCATGAACAACGCCCAGAACGCGTTCACCCGATGCGAGAAGGAGCTCGAGAAGGAGATCGAGAAGGTCACGCGTGGCGACGAACTGCCGCCGGGCGTGGTCAAGCTGGTCAAGGTGTACATCGCGAAGCGGCGCAAGCTGTCGGTCGGCGCAAGCTGTCGGTCGGCGACAAGATGGCCGGCCGCCACGGCAACAAGGGCGTCGTCGCGCGCATCGTGCCCGAAGAGGACCTGCCCTACATGCCGAACGGCGAGGTGGTGGAGATCGTCTTGAATCCGCTCGGCGTGCCCTCGCGCATGAACATCGGCCAGATCCTCGAGACGCACCTCGGCTGGGCCGCGCACGCGCAGGGCTACAACTGCGCCACGCCGGTTTTCGCCGGGGCCACGGTGGACGAGATCAAGGCCGAGCTGCGCGCGGCCGGCCTGCCCGAAGACGGCAAGGCCGAGCTGCACGACGGCCGCACGGGCGAGTCCTTCGACCAGCGCGTCACGGTCGGCTACCTGTACATGCTGAAGCTGAGTCACTTGGTGGATGACAAGATCCACGCGCGTTCGACCGGTCCGTACTCGCTCGTCACCCAGCAGCCGTTGGGCGGCAAGGCGCAGTTCGGCGGCCAGCGCTTCGGCGAGATGGAAGTGTGGGCGCTCGAGGCATACGGGGCGGCCTACACGTTGCAGGAACTCCTCACGGTGAAGAGCGACGACGTGGGCGGGCGGTCGCGGATCTACGAAGCGATCGTGAAGGGCGAGAACCCGCCCGAGCCCGGCACGCCGGAGTCATTCAACGTGCTCGTCAAGGAGCTCCAGAGCCTCTGCCTGGAAGTCCAATTCGAGGAAACGACCTGAGCGAGTTCCCGTGGCGTTACGGCCGTGACGGCTCGCGGCCCCCAGATGAGGGGCGGCGGGCAGGGCCAAAGGGAGTGCCGAAATGATCCAGGACACCGACCTGCAGGCGACGTTGAACGCTGCGACCACCCGCATGGGCTTCGGTCGCTTCGAAGACCGCGATCAGCGACGCAAGATCAACTTCAATCAGATTCGTATCCGTCTGGCTTCACCGGATGTGATCCGGAGCTGGTCTCACGGCGAGGTCACCAAGCCGGAGACCATCAATTATCGTTCGTTCAAGCCCGAGAAGGACGGCTTGTTCTGCGAGAAGATCTTCGGCCCGGTCAAGGACTGGGAGTGCAATTGCGGCAAGTACAAGCGCATCCGCTACCGCGGCGTCGTGTGCGATCGCTGTGGCGTCGAAGTCACGCAGGCCAAGGTGCGGCGCGAGCGGCTCGGACACATCGAGCTGGCGGTGCCGGTCTCGCACATCTGGTTCTTCAAGGGGGTGCCGTCGCGCATCGGTCACCTGCTCGACATGAGCATCCGCGACCTCGAGCGCATCCTCTACTACGAGTCGTACGTGGTGATCGACCCGGGCAAGACGGGCTTCAAGAGGCGCGAGATCATCACCGAGGACCAGTACAACGAGGTCATCGACGAGCAGCCGGACGCCGCGCTCAAGGCGAAGATGGGCGCGGAAGCCATTCGTGACCTGCTCGGCGAGTTGGACCTGGAGGAGTTGTCCACGGACCTGCGCGCGCAGTCCAAGATGGAGACGAGCATCCAGCGCAAGAAGGAGATCCTCAAGCGCCTGCGCATCGTCGAGGCGTTCCGCCATAGCGGGAATCGTCCCGAGTGGATGATCCTCGAGTGCGTGCCGGTGCTGCCGCCGGATCTCAGACCGCTCGTGCCGCTCGAGGGCGGACGCTTCGCCACGTCGGACCTGAACGACCTCTACCGCCGCGTCATCAACCGCAACAACCGGTTGAAGAAGCTCATGGACATCAAGGCGCCCGAGGTCATCCTGCGCAATGAGAAGCGCATGCTGCAGGAGGCGGTGGACGCGTTGTTCGACAACGGCCGGCGCAGCCGCGCCGTGCGTGGCCAGGGCAACCGACCCTTGAAGTCGCTGTCGGACATGCTCAAGGGCAAGCAGGGCCGGTTCCGCCAGAACCTGCTCGGCAAGCGCGTGGACTACTCCGGCCGATCCGTCATCGTCGTGGGCCCCGAGCTCAAGCTGAACCAGTGCGGGCTGCCCAAGAACATGGCGCTCGAGCTGTTCAAGCCGTTCATCATCCGCAAGCTCGAGGACCGCGGCTTCGTGCAGACCGTGAAGAGCGCGAAGCGACTGGTCGAGCGCGAGAAGCCCGAGGTGTGGGACATCCTCGGCGAGATCATCGAGAACCACCCGGTGCTCCTGAACCGCGCGCCGACGCTGCATCGTCTCGGCATCCAGGGCTTCGAGCCGGTGCTCGTCGAGGGCAAGGCGATCCGCATCCATCCGCTCGTGTGCGCCGCGTTCAACGCGGACTTCGACGGCGACCAGATGGCGGTGCACGTGCCGCTGTCGTTCGAGGCGCAGATCGAGACCAGCCTGCTGATGCTCTCGACCCACAACATCCTCTCGCCGGCGCACGGCCGTCCGCTGGCCACCCCGAGCCAGGACATCGTGCTGGGCTGCCATTACCTGACCAAGCCCCGCGGCGAGATCCTGAACCCGCGCGCCGCGGACGCCCAGCTGGCCGCGGACGACCCGCGGCGGTTGCGGATCTTCCATGGCCCCTCCGAGGTGCGCGCCGCCTACGACGCCGTCGAAGTCGGGCTGCA
>JANNKI010000067.1:0-21562 GCA_031396225.1 bacterium
CGGCATTCGGCTTCGGCGGCGGAGCGCCCGGGATCGCGGCCGAGTGGCTGCACAACGGCGACGCGGTGTTGATCGTGCTCACGAACCGCGACCCCGAGGTGACGCAACCGGTGGTCCGGCCCCTCCGCGAGCTGTTGCAGCGGATGAAGCCCGCGCCCAGGCGCCGGCCATCGTAGCGGCGTTCCTCCGGGACATGCGTTGCGTCAGGGACGCTGGTGCGGTCGCCGGGCGAGCAGCGCCTCGATCGCGTCGGCCGCCCCGGCGGCGCCGGGCTCTGCGCGCATGCGTGCCGCCACGTCCTGCGCGCGCTGTGCCAGGGCCGGGTCGGCGAGCAGCGCGGTGAGTTCGCGCGCGAACGCGGCGGCGTTCGCGCGCGATCGCGGCAGCACGCGCGCAATGCCGAGGCGCCGGCAGCGCTCGGCATTGTCGGGCTGGTCGTGGCTGAACGGCACGATCAGCATGGGCTTGCCTGCGCGCATGGCCTGCGCCGTGGTGCCAACGCCGCCCTGGTGCACGATGGCGCACGCGCGCGGCATGAGTTCGGAGTGCGGCGCGTAGGGCGCGGTCACGATGCGCTCGCCGGCGGGCGCGTGCGACACGGCCGGCACGCCGGGCACAACGTTCAAGTCGGCCCGACCGATCTCCTCGCCTCGTCCGATCAGCAGCACGGCACGCCGTCCCATCGCGCGCGCGGCTTGGGCGGCCGCCACGTAGAAGTCGCCCGCCGCGAACACCGCCGAGGAGCCGAGCGTGAACACGAGCGGCGGATCGCCCTGGCGCAGGAACACCTCGAGTGCGAGCGGCATGCCCTGCCCCTCGTCGCCTCGGTCGTAGAGCGGGAAGCCCGGCTGCACCGTGTTCGCCGGCCAGTCGGGTTGCGGCGCGGCCAGTTCGCGAGAGAAGAGCGCCAGGTGGAGATCCGGTGAATGTGCCTGGAACATGGGATGTTGCCCGTTGGCGGGCAGCCCCATATCGGCGCGCAGCGCGTCCACCTGGCGGAACCACGGCCGGCTCACGGCGCGGCCCAAGGCCCACAGCACCCGCCACAGCCCGGGCCCGAGCCCGCGAAACGTCGACAGCCAGGCCACCGCGGGAGCCACCGGCGGGTCGTGGGCCGAGAACATGGCGAACGGCTGGAGCGTGGTGGACACGCGCGGGATGCCCAGCTTCTCGGCCACGAGCGGTGAGGTGAACGTGAGGATGTGATCCACGATCAGGTCCGCGCCGCGGGCCGCCACGATCAGGTCGTCGCGCGACTCCCGTAGGAACGGCAGCACCATCTTCCGCAGCACCACGTCGCTGCCGCGGCGCGAGTCCATGGCATCGCGCATCACCTTCTCCGGGTCGCCGAACTGGTCGTAGTCCGGGCGGACGGCGGCGAACTCCAGGCCGAGCGCGTCGGCACGCGGGCGATAGCTGCCGTGCGTGGCGATCACCGGCTGGTGCCCGCGGCGCTTCAACTCGAGTGCCAACGCCAGGTAGGGGTGCAGGTCGCCGAGCGAACCGAAGGTGGTGAGGACGATGCGAGCCACGGGTTAGCGCCTGGCCACGGAGGCCGGCGTGCTGCCCGACTTCGCGAGCGTTGCGGTTGTTGCGGGCGGCGCGCCCGGCGTGCTCGCCAGCGCCAGAGCATGAAGCGCCGCGCGAACGCGATGGAGCAGCAGGATGCCCTCGCCGCGCACGCGCAGGCCGAACTCGCGGCCGCTGAAGAACTCGGCCTGGAAGTCGAGCCCGGTGACCAGCGCCTTGATCTCGTCGGGGCGGAGCGGCCGGCGCAGCGTCACCTCGGCCACCGCCTGGAAGATCTTGAGGCTCTCGACGGGTGCGGACGTGCCGCCGGGGCTGCCCCGGCCGAGCACGCGCAGCCGGCGCAACTCCACGAGCGCCACGGCAGCCGCGGGCAGCGCGCCGAAGCGGTCTCGCAGTTCCAGCGTGAAGTCGTCGATGCCTTCGGTCGTGCGCGCCTCGGCGAGCCGGCGGTAGAGCGCCAGCTTCTCGTGCTCGTCGGGCACGTACTCTTCGGGCAGATAGGCGCTCCAGTCGGTGAGCAACCGCGGTTCGGGCGCCAGTGTCTCGGCCTCGCCGCGCAGCTCGCTCACCGCCTCCTCGAGCAGCTTCACGTACAGGTCGAAGCCCAGTCCCATGATGTGACCGTGCTGCTCAGGGCCCAACATGTTGCCCGCTCCGCGGATCTCCATGTCCTTCAACGCCACCTTGAACCCCACGCCCAGTTCGTCGAACTCCTCGATGACGCGCAGGCGCTTCTCGGCTTCCTCGGTCAACACGCGGCGGCTCGGCACCGTGAGGTAGGCGTACGCGCGGTGCGAGCTGCGCCCGACGCGGCCGCGCAGTTGGTAGAGCTGTGCCAGGCCCAGCGTGTCGGCGCGGTCCACGATGAGCGTGTTCACGCTCGGGATGTCGATGCCTGACTCGATGATCATGGTGGCCACCAGCACGTCAGCGCGCGCTTCGGTGAAGTCCAGCATGACCTGCTCCATCTGGTGCTCGCCCATCTGCCCGTGCCCCACCACCACGCGCACCTGCGGCACCAGTTTCTGCAGCTCGGCGGCCTTGTTGTAGATGGTCTCGACGCGGTTGTGCACGTAGAACACCTGTCCGCCGCGGTCCACCTCGCGCAGGATCGCGTCGGTGATCACTTCCGGGTCGTACTCGAGCACCTCCGTGTGAACGGGAAGGCGGTTCGCGGGCGGTGTCTCGATCACGCTCATGTCGCGCGCGCCGGCCAGCGACAGGTTGAGCGTGCGCGGGATGGGCGTGGCGGTCAGCGCCAACACGTCCACGGTACGCGTGAACTGGCGGATCCTCTCCTTCTGCGCCACGCCGAAGCGGTGCTCTTCGTCGATCACCACCAGCCCGAGTTCGGCGAACACCACGTCCTTGGAGAGCAGTCGGTGCGTGCCGATCACGATGTCCACGCCGCGGGTGGCCAGGCGCGCCACCACTTCCTTCTGTTGCTTGGCGGTGCGGAAGCGCGACAGCACCTCGACCTTCACGGGAAAGTCGGCGAGCCGCTCGCGGAACGTGTGGCCGTGCTGCTGGGCGAGGATGGTGGTGGGCACGAGCACCGCCACCTGCTTGCCCTCCTGCACCGCCTTGAACGCGGCGCGAATCGCCACCTCGGTCTTGCCATAGCCCACGTCGCCGCAGATCAGCCGATCCATGGGTGCGGCGGTCTCCATGTCGGCACGCACGTCCTCGATGGCTTGCATCTGGTCGGGCGTCTCGTCGTAGGGGAACGAGGCCTCGAGTTCCTTCTGCCACACCGTGTCGGGCTGGAACGCGTGGCCGGGCAGGGCGCGCCGCGCGGCGTACGCCTTGAGCAGCGCGTCGGCCATGTCCTGGATGGCGCGCCGCGCGCGCGCCTTGGTCTTCTGCCACTGGGCACTGCCCAGCGCATGAATCCCCGGCCGCGCGCCATCGCCCGCCGAGTAGCGCGATACCAACGACAACTGGTGCACCGGCACGTACAACACGTCGGTGCCGGCGTACGAGAGTTCGAGGCAGTCGGTCTCCTGCCCCGAGAGCGTCAGGCGCTTCATGCCACGATACACGCCCACGCCATGGTCCTCGTGCACCACGAAGTCGCCCGGCTTCAACGCCGACAGCTCGGCGGCGGTGAGGCCGGCGGTACGCCTCGAGCGGCGCCTGCGGCGCCGATATCTCGAGAAGATCTCGTGGTCGGTGAGCAGCGCCAGCCCCGTGTCCTTCCACGTGAACCCGGCCGACACGAGACCCACGCCCAATGCGACGCCCGCCTCTCCCAGGAGCTCGTGGAGCCGGTCGCGCTGGCCCTGGTTGTCGCACAGGATCACGGGCGTCATGTCGTTGGCCGCGAGCTCGGCCAGGTGGGTTTTGAGCTTCTCCGTGGAGCGCTGAAGCGGTTCGGGCGGCGCGCACTCGACGACCAGCGTGGCCGCATAGCGGGCGGCCTCGCCGGCGCGGGCGACCGACCCCATCAGGTCGGCGCCCCGGCGCGTGGCCGCCAACTCGGTCCACGCGTCTTCCGGCAACCAGAGCTGCTCGGGCGGTGAGATGAGCGGGTAGTGGGCGCGCGTCTCGTCGAAGCCGCGCCGCACACCCTGCCACAGGTCCTCGGCACGGTCGTCCAGGTGCGCGGGGTCGTCGAGCACCACGAGCGTGTCGGAGGGCAGGTGATCCAGCAGTCCGCCCAGGTCGGCGTCGTAGTAGCCGGCGAAGCGCTCCATGCCCTCGTGGAACAGGGCGCTGCCGCCCTTGGCCGCTTCGTCCCCCGCGTCGCGCAACCGCTGGGCGAGGGCCTCGACCTCGGCCGGCTCCACCACGATCTCGTAGCGCGGCAACACGCGCGCCACGGCGAGTTTTTCGAGCGATCGCTGCGTGCCGGCGTCGAAGCGCCGGAGCGACGACACCGTGTCACCGTCGAACTCCACGCGCAGCGGGTCGTTCCAGCCCACCGGCCACACGTCGAGGATGCCTCCGCGTCGCGCGCACTGGCCCACGGATTCCACCTCGGGGAAGCGTTCGTATCCCAGGAACACCAATCGCTCCAACAGTCGGTGCGGATCGGTCTCCTCGCCCGTCTTGAGCCCCAGCACCGCGCGTGCGAGTCGGGCAGGGCGCGGCATCTTCTGCAGCACGCCGCGCACCGTGGCCAGGACCACGCCTCCTTCGCCGGCGGCAAGGCGCGCCAGCGTGTCGAGTCGCTCGGCGGTCAGCGAAGGGTGCGGAGACGATGGGTCGTAGGGGAGCGTGTCGGGCTCGGGGAACGCCAGCGTGCCGGCCCGGCCGCTGAAGTACTCCACGTCGTCGCGAGCCGACTCCCAAGCTTCGCCGTGCGGCACCACGTAGAGCACGGTGCGCGCCAGTTCGCGCTGTAACCACGACACCAGGAGCGCCCGGGACGAACCGGTGAGCCCGCGCACCGCGGCGCGCGGGCGTTTGCCCCCGGCGTCGGCCCGGCCCCAGCCGTCGCGCAACATCGCCAGCAGCTCTCGAGCGGGCTTGCTCCGCCCGACATGCGCGGCGAGGGACTCGGCGAGCGCGTCCTTGAGGAAGACTTCGCGTGAGCTCATGGGATGACTTCGCGTGAGCTCATGCGCGACTCGTTCGCCCGCGGCGAGCGCGCAGACTCACCTCGACACGGGCGCGTGGACGGCCGCGGCGCGATTCTCCAGCAGGCGGCGGATCGTGCGCTCGAGTTCGGCGTAGCTGGCGTCGCAGGTCGCGTGGCGCGGGTCGTCGCTCGCGTGATACTCGCCGCCACCCTGTGCCCAGCGCACCACGCCCTCGCGGTCCACCAGGAACGACACGCTCGTCCAGTTGCGGCCCGGATGATTCGCGAGCCACCAGCGATTGAGCGTGCTCCAGTCCTCGTCCACCGCGAGCGGTCCGTGAAAGCCCAACTTGCGCGCCGTGCGGCGCACGAAACCGTCGTTCACCTTGCCCACCGGCTTGGGGTGGAACACGCCGACCACGACCAGCCCCGGCGCAGCGTAGCGCGTGCGCAGCGTCTCAAGCCCGGGCAGCGTGTTGCCGCAGAAGCGGCAGCCCGAGTTGAACCAGCGCACCAGCACCACCTTGCCGCGCAGGCCCTCGAGCGTGAGCGGCGGCGTGTCCACCCAACGCGAGAAGCTCCATGCGCGCGCGGGCCGGTCGAGCAGGTCGGCGGGCGAATCCACCAGGGCGGTGGCCGCATGCACCGCGGGGCGCGCCGGCGCGGCGCAAGCCACCCGGGCCGGGCAAGCCCATGCCAGAACGAGCGCCAGTGCGCAGGCTGCGAGCGAGACCACGACGCGCCGACTGCCCGCGCGACGGGGATCCGTGAAGGGGGGGGTGCGTGTCATCACCCCCGAGGCTAGACTATGCGACGCCGTTCGCTCAATCTCGCCCAACCCGCCACAGGAGGTGCCCCTTGACCGCTCGCATCGTGACGCGCTTCGGTCTCGTGCTCGTACTGCTCGCGTCGGCCGTCGTCTCGGCGCTCGCCGGTCCGCCTGCCACATTCCACAAAGTGGATCCGAAAGCGCCCTGCTTCCGCTGGCCGGCCGTGGATCTCGACCGCGACGGCGTGTTCGATCGCCTGGATCGGTGCGACAACACGCCCAGGGGTGCGATCGTGGACGAGTGGGGCTGCCCGCAGGATTCCGACGGCGACCGCGTGTACGACGGCCTGGACAAGTGTCCCGGCACGCCGCCCGGCGAGAAGGTGGACATGGAGGGTTGTTCACGGGTGCAGCTCTCGGGCTCGTCCAAGGCCAATGACCAGGACATCAAGATCACGCCGATTCCCTCGCCGACACCTCCGGCTCCGCGCGTGAGCGAGACCGAGCGCCAGTTGGTGGAGGGCGGTCGCATCCGGCTCGAGAACGTGTACTTCGAGACCGGTAGTTCAACGCTCCTGCCGGAGTCCGAGACCACGCTCAACGAGGTCGGCGGCGTGCTCGAGAAGTTCGTGGACCTGAGGCTCGAGGTGCAAGGCCACACCGACACGCGCGGCTCGAACGCGTTCAACTTGAGGCTGTCGCAGTCGCGCGCGGAGTCCGTGCGCGCGTACCTGGTGCGCCATTACCGCCTGCGCGGCGACAACGTCGTCGCGAAGGGCTACGGCGAGTCGCAGCCCGAGACGCGCGAGCGGAACGACGAGGAGCGCTTTCGGAATCGAAGAGTGGAGATCAAGGCGCTGAATCCCGAGGTGCTGCCGAGGAACGTGAGGGTGGAACAGAAGAACTGAGGCGCGTTCGCGAGCCCGCGAAGGTCGCCGCGCTCGACAGCGCGCGGCGGCCTGTACGCGAGTCGGGAGCGGCGATCACGTTCCGGTGGGCTTCCACGCTCCACCCGCCATGCCCCAGCGGCCGATCACCGATTCGGCCACCAGCAGCAGCAGCGCGAGCATCACGAACTCGGGCCACAGCTCGCGGCCGAAGCGCGCCTGGCGGATGCGCGCGGCCAGGTCGTCGCCGACGCGCACCACGCGCGAGCGCCCGTTCGGGAACGCCGCGGTGAGCGACACCTCGGGCAGTGGCGCCAGATCGCCCTCGCGCGGGTCGGGATTCACGGCGAAGCTCGTGCGCAGCGTGCCGCCCGCGAACGCGCGGTAGAGCCCGGGGCGCTCGAGCGGTGCGCTCACCACACGCGTGGCGCCACGGGTCGTCTCCACGCGCACCGCCACTTCGCGGCCCGCCTCGTCCTCCACGCGCCACTCGGCCGACGCCGGCGCGCTCCAGGAGTCGCCGGGATGCAGCGACGGCGCGGCGGTGCCCCGCGCCAGCACGCGCGCGGCCTGGTGCACGAGCGGCAGGAACGCGCCCGAGAGCGCGAAGTCCGAGCGGTCCGGGTCGAGCGGTGTGGCCAGCACGAGCGCTCGTGCGGTCTCCACCAGCGCCGCATGACCTTCGTCGTAGCGCAGCAACACGCGTGCGCCAGCCGCCGGCCGGAACGCGTGCACGCGCGTGAACCGCGCCTGCGTGAGCGGTTCGCCCGGCCGCGCGGGGAAGCCCTCGAGCAGCGCGTGCCCCGCGACGCTTCGTAACAGCCGCCACGCCGCCCCCGCGGGCGCGGCGTCTTCCGCGCCGAGCACGCCGGCCTTGAGCGAGCCAAGCAGGTCGTTCCATGCCGCGAGATCGGCACGCGCGCCAGGCACCAGCAGCAGTCCGCCGCCCGCGCGGTGAAAATCGAGCACCGCTTGCAACTCGCCGGGACCCAGCCGCTCCACATCGCCGATCACGATCAAGTCGGCATCGCCCGCGCCGCCGGCCAACCGCGCCGCATCGAGCGCGCGCACGCTCAACCCCGACGCCGGCGAGCCCGCCTCGAGGGCCAAGCGCAGTGCGGAGGGCGCGCCGTCCTCGCGTACGATCACCCGCAGCGTGCCGGCGCGCCCGGCCGTGAACACGCGCCGGTTGTCGAGCGCCAGCGCGTCGTCCGGCAGCAGCACCTCGCCGCCCGCCTCAGGGAGCCGCGCAAGCGGCACCAGCGCACGGCCCTCGCCGCGCGCCGCGAGCGAGACGAAGCCGCGCCCGAGCGAGAGGTTCGCCGCACGTTCCTCGCTGCCCGGCCCTGTGCCGCCGGGGCCGGAGGCCCGGGCCTGTAACAACTCTCTCGCCTCGAGCGCGAAGTCCTGCGCGGTGCCGCCGCTCGTGGCGTCGTAGGAGACCGCGCCCACTTCCAGGGCTGGCGTCTGGCCCGCGTCGGCGGCGGGCGCCAGCGCGGCGTTCGTGAGTGCGGCGTTCGCGCGGCTGCGCGGGTTCAACGGCACGAGGTAGACGCGCGACGTGCCCCACGGGCCGGGCGGAGTCTCGAGGCCGCGCTCGCCGAAGCCCGCGCGCTGGAAGTCGGACACCCAGAAAAGTTCGCGATTGAGCGCACGCGACGCGGTGAGCGCGCGTGCGGCCAGCGCGAGGGCCGCGGCGTGATCGGTGGCCGACGCCGTGGGAGCGAGCGCCTGCGCCGCCGCGCGCAGGCGGGCCGCGTCGGCGATGGGGGCGTCCGAGAGCGGTCGAGGCGTGCGGTCGTAAGGCACCAGCAGCAGTTCGTCGGCGGGTCCGAGCGTGGCGAGCAGACTCTCCACGACGCGGCGCGCGGTGGCGGTGAGCGGCCGGCCGTCGCCGTCGGGCGCCCCCATGCTGCCCGACACGTCCACCAGCGCCACCAACGTGCTCGCGGCCGATCCGGACCCGCCTCTGGCGTTTGCGCGCGCACCGCCTTGTAGCGAGGGACGCGCCATGGCCATGGCGATCAGCGCCACGGCGAGCGTGCGCAGCAACAGCAGCAGCCACAGCTTCAGGCGCAGTCGGCGGATCTCGCTCTGGTTCACCTCGGCGAGGAAGTCGAGCGAGGGGAATCGCACCTCGCGCGGCTTCCGGCGCGTGAACAGGTGGATGAGCACGGGAATGGCCGCCGCCCCGAGGCCGAACAGGAACAGCGGGTTCAGGAAGTTCACGCGCGCGCCTCGCGCACGAGCGACGACTGCGGCTCGTGGTTCATCGTGCCAGCTCCTGCCAGGCCTGCGCGGCCTCGTCCCAGACCTCGATGCCCGTGACCGGGTGGATCTCCCAGCCCGTGCGACGCGTCGCTTCGCGCTCGAGGAGCCAGTTGCTCACGGGCTTGTCGTAGGGGTGGTCGTAGAGGAGCCAGCCCGAGACGCGCACGCGGTTCGGCCCCGACTCCCACGCACTCGGGCCGCCGCGGTTGGGGCGGAACGCCACGAGCAGCGAGTCGTAGGCCCAACCGCGACGACGCGAGCGCCACTGGGGCGAGACCTCGCACACCACGTAGACGGTGTCGCGGTCGGCGCTCGTGCGCCGGTGCTCGGCCAGTTCCAGGTGCACGTCACCATCGCCCGAGAGCAGGATGCGCTGCACCCAGCCCGCCATGCGCACGCCCTGGCGTTCGAGGCGGAGCCGGTCCGCGAAGGCAGCGCCGTGCGGCAGAGCCGCGAAGTCGTCCATGGTCATGTCGCGCAGCGCGGCCGGCGCCTCGAGCCGATCCTTCATGTCGCGCAGGTGGCGCACGTCCTCGGGCAGCCCCGGCGCTCGGCCCAGGAGTGCGAGCCCTCCCACCAGTGCCGCCGCGCCGGCGGCGAACATGAGCACGCCGATCGAACGCGCGATCACAGCAGCGTGGCCCGCTTCTCGAGGTAGGCGAGCAGCGCCCGATCGAACGGCGTGCGTGTGTCGAGCGGCACGTAGTCCACGCGCTGCTCGCGGCACGCGCGCGCGTACTTGCCGCGCCACGCCTCGAGCTGCTGGCGATAGCGCGCGGCGATCTCCCAAGGCTCGGTGGTGAGCTGCGCGCCGGACTCCATGTCCACGAACGTGGACGCGTCGGTGTACGGGAACTCGATCTCGTCGGGATCCAGGATGTGAAATACGATCACTTCGTGACGGCGGTGGCGAAAGTGCTGCAGGCCGGACAGCACATCGGCCGGCGTGTCGAGCAGGTCCGAGAGCAGTACGACCAGGCCGCGCCGCTTGATGCGCTCTGCCAGCTCGTGCAGGACCGGTCCGAGCCGCGTGCGGCCGGACGCCACACCCTGCGCCAGACACTTCAGCACCACATCCAGGTGTGAGCGCACCGAGCGCGGCGGCACGTACTGGAGCGGACGATCCGCGAACAGCATCGTGCCCACGGCGTCCTGCTGGCCGATCATCAGGTAGGCGAGCGCGGCCGCCAGCGAGCGCGCGTACTCGAGCTTGCTCAACGAGGCGCGCTCGGAGCGGAACCCCATCGAGCCCGACAGGTCCACCAACAGGTGCGCTCGCAGGTTCGTCTCTTCGGTGTACTTCTTGACGAGGTAGCGGTCGCTCTTCGCCAGCACCTTCCAGTCGAGGTTCTTCAAGGGGTCGCCCGGCATGTACGGCCGGTGTTCCGCGAACTCCACCGAGAACCCGTGAAACGGCGAGCGGTGCATCCCGGCGATGAAGCCCTCCACCACCAGCCGCGCGCGCACGTCGAGATGCGCGAGCCGTGCGACGACCGCGGGGTCCAACCGGTGCCGTGCCTCCGGCGCGCCGGGCCTGGGCGCGTCCATGCTCAGTGCCCCCACGCTGTCCAGGCGAGCACGTCGCCTTCCTGGATGGCGCGCTCGCCCGCGGCGGCGCCGGCCTCGGTGTAGCTTGCGAACGCGGGCCGCACCTCCCAGCGCGGGAAACCCGCCACGCGCAGCAGGAGCTCCATCTCGGGCTTGTAGATGTAGCGCAGTGCGAACGACACCGTTTCGCGCCGCGTCACCTGGCCCGCTGGATCGGTGAACTCGATGCGCCGCGTCATGTGCCGTACCTGCTCCACGCGGTCGTCGTCGGCTCGGTCCCATACCCGCACGAGCCCGCCGGCGTGCGGTAGCTCTTTCAGGAACTTCTCCTCGCCCGACCAGTGCAACAGCCGCTCGGCGCTGGGATGGAACGCCGTGATCTCCAGCCGCCCGCCGGAGATCAGGTGGTGGCGGCAACAGCGCAGCGTGGCCAGTTGATCGGCCTGGGTGAGGTTGTGGAGGAACGAGTTGAAGCCGATCGCGATCAGCGCGTAGCGCTCGGGCAGTGAGAAGTCGCGCATGTCGCCCTGCGTGACCGTGGTGCGCAGCTTTCGCGCGTCCAGCTTCGCGCGCAGGCTCGCCAGCATGTCGGGATCGCGGTCGAGCCCGTCGCAGGGCACGCCCGCCTCGAGCGCGGGCAACAACAATCGGCCGTTGCCGCAGCAGAGCTCCAGCGCCGGACCTCCGGCGCCGCGCATGAGCGTCACGTGCGGCGCGATGTCGGCGGTGACGTCGGCGTAGACCGCGTCGTAGAGGTCGGGGGCCAGGTAGTAATCGCCGTCGGTCACGGGATTCTCATGCGCGTCGTCGTCCGCGCCACAGGTAGTAGACCGGGAACCCGGTCGCCGCGATCAACACGCCGGCCATGGCGCGGGGGATGAACGTGCCCTCGAACGGCGCGCTGCTCGAGAAGTCGCTATAGATGATCACGGCGGTCACCACCAGGAACAGGATGGCCGGGAGCGGATGGAGCGGCGTGCGGTAGCTGGCCGGCGCCAACAGCCCTTTTGCCTCGCGCGAGCGCTGGACGAAGCTGCTGGCGATGGTGACGCCGTAGAAGAACCACGAGGTCGTCACGAACCAGCCCGACACGTCCTCGAACCCGCCCGCGGCCCACAGCCACGCGCACGACAGCAGCGCCTGGACCCACAGCGCTCGCGCCGGCGACTCGCGTCGCGGGTCCAGCGCCGCGAGCGGTTTCCACAGCAGCCCGTCGGCGGCCATGGCCTGCGTGACGCGGGGTCCGGTGAGGATGGCGCCGTTCGTGGTGCCGAACGTGGACACGGCCACCAACACGGCCAGCGCGCGCGCGCCCCAGTCGCCGAGCAGTCGGTGCGCGGTCTCGGAGCCCACCGCTTCGTACGTGGCCACTTCGTTCGGGCTCAGCACCTTGTAGTAAGCGAGGTTCGTGAGCACGTACACGCCCACCACCAGCCACGTTCCGCCGAGGATGGCGATCGGCATGGTGCGCTGCGGGTTCACGACCTCACCCGCCACGTAGGTGGAGTCGGTCCAGCCGTCGTAGGCGAACAGGATGCCGATCATGGCCAGCGCCAGCGCCTGCATGAGCGGATGGCCCGCGCTGCCCGCCGTGCCCGCCGTCTCCACGACGCCTGGCGGGTGCACGGTGGGCAACGTGAACGCCACCACGCACAGGAGCAGGATGCCCACCAGCTTCGCGGTGGTGAACACCGACTGCGTGGCCGCGCCCTGCTTCACGCCGAGGTAATTGACGAACGTGAGCAACACGATCGCACCCGCGCCCACCACGAACTCGCGCTCGTGCCCCAACCCCAGCACCTGGCAGAAGTAGAGCGCGAACACGCTGGCGATGCTGGCGATCACCGTGGGCTTGATGACCCAGAGGTTGGCCCAGCCGAACGTGAACGCCCAGGCGTCGCCAAAGCCCTCGCGGATGAACACGTACAGGCCGCCGGTCTTGGGCGAGCGCACCGCCAGCTCGGTCAAGACGAGCGAACCGCAGATGGACAGCACGCCGCCCACCACCCACGCCAGGATCACCAGCGGCAGCGTAGGCAGCTCCTGCGCCACGCCGTGCGGCGAGCGGAAGATGCCCGAGCCGATGATGTTTCCCACCGTGATCGCGGTGACGGCGTAGAGCCCGATCCGGCGATTGAGCTGCGTGCTGGACGAAGCGGCCATGCCTCGCTCCTTTCGCGGTGGACCCGGCATGCCGGGGTGCTGCGGCCCCGCGCGCCGGGCCCGTGCAGCGCACGAGCACCCCCGGGCGCGGGGCGAAAGGTCAGTCCGCGGAGACGCTCGCCAACAGGTCGGCGATGATGCGATCGGGCTTCACGCCCTCGGCCTCGGCGGTGAAGTTGGTGACCACGCGGTGTCGCAGCACCGACGGCGCCACGGCGCGCACGTCCTCGATGCCGGGAGCGAACCGCCCGTGCAGCACGGCGCGCGTCTTCGCACCCAGCACCAGGTACTGCGACGCGCGCGGGCCCGCGCCCCAGCTCACCCATTGCTTCACGAACTCGGGCGCGCCCTCGTCGGCGCGCGTGGCGCGCGCGAGCCGTACGGCGTAGCGCACCACGTGCTCGGTGACCGGCACGCGGCGGACGAGCTGCTGCAGCTCGAGGATGCCGCGGGCGTCCAGCACCTTCTCCAACGTTGGAACGTACGCGGATGTGGTGGAGGCCACGATCTGTTCTTCCTCGCTTGCGGAGGGGTAGTCCACGCGCACGTTGAACATGAACCGATCGAGCTGCGCCTCGGGCAGCGGATAGGTACCTTCGAGCTCGATGGGATTCTGCGTGGCCAGCACGAAAAACGGCAGCTCCAGCTTGAACGTCTGGCCGCCGGCGGTGACCTCTTTCTCCTGCATGGCCTGCAGCAGCGCCGCCTGCGTCTTGGGCGGCGTACGGTTGATCTCGTCGGCCAGCACGACGTTCGCGAACACCGGACCCTTGATGAAGCGCATGGCACGGTGACCCGTGGTGGCGTCGCCCTCGAGGATGTCGGTGCCGGTGATGTCGCTGGGCATCAGGTCGGGCGTGAACTGGATGCGGTTGAAGTCCAGGTCGAGCACGCGCGCGAGACTCGAGATGAGCAGTGTCTTGGCCAGTCCCGGCACGCCCACCAGCAGCACGTGGCCGCCCGCGAACAGCGCGGTGAGCAACTGTTCGATCACGGCGTCCTGGCCGACGATCGCCTTGCGCAGCTCGGCCACGATGCGCTCGCGCGCCTGGTTCAATCGCTGGACGGCTTCTAGGTCGGTCGCGGGTGCGGACAAGAGGGATCGCCTTTCGGATGGCCGTGCGGGTCGTGACGCCGCGGCCGGGGCACGCCTGTAGGCTCGCCGAATGCGAGCGCAGGCGGCACCCCGGCCGGGGCGAACGTGAGAAGGGGCGAGCCTACAAGCGTGTCCCAAGCGCGGCAATGTGTCGCCGCCGGGTGCGGTGCTCGGGCCGACGGGCGTGGGCCGGGCGCGACGTCAGCGTTCCGCCAGGCGCACCACGCGCACGCGCGTGCGGTCTTCATACTGCTCGGCCCACGCGGCCCAGGCGCCGTTGGATCCCTGGCCCGCCACGGCGCCACTCTTCACTCCACTGCCCAGATAGAGCCAGGGCGTGAGCGCGCCGTCGGGCTCGAGCCGGCGGACGGCGAGCACCTTGCGCACCGGTCCACCCACCGCCTGCCCGATCGCCGCCACCAGCGTGCCGCGGCCGAGGCTCGCGAGCATCGGGCGTGTCGCATCGCGCAGGCTGTCGGAAAGCGCGCGCTTGGGACCCGCCGGCCCCGCGCCCGAGCGCCACGGCACCAGGTACACGCCCGGCGCGGGCCGGCCCGTGAGCACGCTGTCGTCCGGGGACTCGCCCGTGAACCAGGCGTAGTGGCCACCGCCGTTCGCGAAAGTGAGCGCCGGGCCCACCGAGGGGCAGCCCGGCAGCTTCCAGCGGTCGGCCGAGACGAGCGCGTCGTCCGCGAACGTGGCGCCGCCGTCGTGCGACACCACGAGATGCGGATCGCGCATGTCGTCCGCGGCGCCGCGATACGCGATCGCGACCTCGGGCCGCTCGCCGGGCCGCTGGTCGCTCCGGAGTGCGATGCGACAGCACGGGCACACCTGTTCCGCCACGTACGTGTTGGCGCTCCAGGTGGCCCCGCCGTCGCTGGAGGTGGACGCGAAGATGTCGGCCATCGCGGGCTCCTCGCCGGCGCCGGCCGAGAAGCGCCCATCGATCCAGGCCACCAGGGGTCGGCCGTCGGGCAGCACGTCGAGCGCGAGAAAGCCGTGATAGGTGGAGATCGGATCCGCGTGGTCGTCGTTGACGAGGCTCGTCGGCCCCCACGTACGCCCGCCGTCCACGCTCACGCGCGCCGCGATGTCGTCGGCGAACTGGCCGGTGTCGCGCGCGGCGGCCCACGCCGCCACCAGCATGCCGCCCCGTCCCCAGGCGGCAACGGGCCGGCTCTCGGGATAGCTCGACACCCTGCCCCGCCTCGGCTCGAGCCGCACGGGCGGGCTCCAGTGAGTCCCCGAGTCCGAAGACACCGACAGCCACGCGTCGGCTCCGAGGGAGTCGCGCGTGACCCACGTGAGCGCCACGCGACCGCCGGGCCCGATGGCCAGTGACGGGTCGGAGGCGCCGGCGCGGGCGAGGAACGCCGGCGTCACCTCGCGCAGGTCGGACCACGGCGTGGCGCGGCGCTGCGGCGCGCAGGCGGTCGCCAGCAGGGCGAGGAGCGACACGACCACGAGGAGCGGCGCGTTGCGGGCTGGACGCATGGGGGGACTCCGACCGGGAGGGGCGCGGTGACCGTGCCTGACACGGGAGCAATACCACGCGCGGGCGGCCACGTCCGGGGCAGCCTGCGCCCGCCCGGCGGCCAGCGCGGCGGTCCGTTGACCGCGCCCACGTGGGTGCGAGCCGGCTTCTCCACGCCGCTCGTGCACGTGGCCGATGTCGAGCGCTCGATCCGCTCCTTCGAGCGGCTCGGATTCGAGTTGGTCGACTTCGCGAGTGAAGGCGGCCACACGGGCTGGGCGCGCATGCACTGCGAGGGCGGCGCCATCATGTTGCTGGCGAGCGACGAACCCTTGCGGCCCCGCGAGCAGTCGATACAGTTCTACCTGTATTCGCCGGACCTGCCCACGCTGCGCGAGCAGTTGCTCGCCTCGGGCGTCGAGGTCTCCGAGATCCGCCGCCCCGACTACATGCCGAGCGGCGAGGTGCACCTGCACGACCCCGACGGCTACGCCCTCTTCGTCGGGCACTGGGGAGAAGCAGAGCACGAGCCGTGGGAACGCCAGGCTCGCGAGAAGCTGAAGCGCCGAGCGGAGTCCGGGGCGTAGTCGGGCGGGCTACCGCCCGAGCTTGACCACGCGCCTGGTCACCGTGCCCGCGGCGCCGCGAAACCGCACCCAGTAGATGCCCGCGCCCGCCGAATTGCCGCTATCGTCGCGACCGTTCCACGTGACCGGCCCGCCGCTCGTGGCGAGGCGGCGCACGAGGCGACCGCTCGCGTCCAACACACGCAACTCGCCCGCGCCGGGCGCGAACAGCGAGAGCGCGCCGGTGAACGGCGTGGGGGACGCGCGGAACGTGGCGAGCGGCGCGCTGCACGTGCCGGCCCGCAACGTGAACGGCTGCGCCACCGTGGTCTCGTCCGCATGCCCGTGCTCGTCGAGCGCCGTCACGCGCATCTCGCCGGGCGCGTCCGCCGGCCCCAGGCAGGGCAGCGTGAACACCGCGCTGAGCGCTGAGCCGGGCGCTTCGCCCAGCGCCACCTCGCCACCCGCCGCGGGCGCGAACGCCACGCGGTACCGCGAGATCCGGTCCACGTCGCTCGACTGCCAGCCCACGAACAAGAGTTCGCCGGGCCGGCCGACGGCCCCCGCGGCGGGCGAGCTCACTCGCAGCGACGGCGGCCGGTCCACCACGCCGATCACGGTGAAGCCGAAGCGCACGTTGCTGGGGGCCAACGGCACGTAGCGGTCGTCGCACACGTCGCACGAGTCGTCGCTCACGCGGTAGAGGTAGCCGCGGAACGTGGCGCTGGTGGCGTCCTGTCGCATCACCTCGGCGCTCGGCGCGAAGTAGGGAATTCGAAAGTCGCCGCGCGCCGCCATGGTGCCCGCCACGCGCAGCCACACACCGGTCACGGCGAGGAAACTGTCGGGGTAGCTCACCGTGCCGTACGCCGCGAGCCGCGTGCTCCAGCTGCTGCCATAGTGGAGCCCCAGCGTGCCGGGACCGCGCTCTTCCACGAGGAGTTGCCCCTCGCCTGCCACCGCGAACGAGTCCGCCGCGATCTCGTGGTGCCAGATGCCGATCCCGGGGCGCACTCGGTCCAGCATGCGCGCCAGGTTCAGCCGCCCGTATGCCGTGGGAGCGTCGTAGCCCGGTGCCCCGATGTCGTCGGCGGATTCGCGGATGACATGCTGGAAGTCGGTGTCGGAGAGCTCCGGCCGCGCCGCCGCCAGCAGGCCCACCGCGCCGGCCACGTGCGGCGCCGCGAACGACGTGCCCGAGGCCGGCACGTAGCCGGGATAGCTGGCGCCGAAGTAACTGGGGTAGGTCATGAACGTGGTGTACACGTTCAGGCCCGGCGCCAGCAGGTCCAGCCCGAAGGGGTACGACGAGAACGGTGTGCGTTGATCGTACGAATCGCTCGCCCCGACCGAGATGGCGAGCCCGTCGCGCGCGAACGCGGCCGGGAACAGCGGCAGCGTGGGCTGCTCGTAGCCCGAGTTGCCCGCCGCGCACACCGGGACGCAGCCGTTGAACAGCGCATAGGTGAGCGCCAGGCGCTCCACCCGGCTCGGCGCATCGCCCGCGAACGACAGGTTCATCGCACGCGCGCCCACGTCGGCCGCGTGCAGGAACGCGCGCGCAATATCGAAGCTGGTGGCCTCGCCCGAGTGCCCCGGCGCGATCTTGATGGGCACGATGCGACAGCCCGCATTGCCCGCGCCGTCGCCGCCGCACACGCCCGCCACGCCAGACGTGGGCGCGAAGTGCGGGCCGTCGTTGGTGCGCGCCGCCATCACGCCCGCCACGGGAGTGCCATGGCCATAGAGATCGGTGACCGCGCCGTCCACGTCGTCGGTGACGTTCATCGAGTCCACGATGCGCGGGCTGCCATCGGGCATGAGCCCGCCGAGTTCAGGCTGCGCGGGGTCGATGCCAGTGTCGGCCACGGCGAGCTTGAGCGCGTTGCCACCCACCGACGTGCGCCATGCCATGATCGCGTGAAGATCCGCGCCGGTGACGCCCCCGAACGGACCGGCGGGGCCGCGATTCCACAGCGCGTACTGGCGGCCGTCGCGCAGATGGGGATCATTGGCAAGCGTGTCGAGCGTGGCGACTGCGTGCGGGCTCGCTGGGGCTGCGATGCCGTAACCCACGAGCGTCACCGAGCGCGTCACGTTTCGTTCGGCCCAGTCCACGAGCACGTCGTCCGCGAGTGCGGCCAGCGCGGAGGTCGCGAGCGCCGAGTCCGGTGCCTCGACCAGGACGATCCGCTCGGGGCGGAAGCCATAGAGCTCGGGCAGCGTGGTCGCTCGCATGGCGAGCCGCCCGGCGAACGCGCGGCTGGCGCGCAGCCCGAGTGCGGCGAAGCGGGCGCGAGCGGCAGCGGGAATCGCTCCCGTGGAAGTGAAGCGCGCGTCCTGCTGGGACACGGCGACGCTCGAGAGCTGGACGACCAACTCGCGCGGGGCGTCACCCGCCTGAGTGGTTGAGGACGTCAGGGCGAGGGCGACGACAAAGCTGGCGACGAACTGGCGCATGGGTGCCGGAGAGAGAGGGCGGGTTGCGGGAGCTGAGGACGCGGAAAGCATAGCGCCGGCGAGAGCCGGGCCGCCACGTGAAGCGTGGATACGGATCGACGCCGCGGTGAGCGGGCCGCCTACCGCAGATCCGCGCTCTCGAACGCCGTCCTCGCCACGTTCGAGAGCCGCAGCTCGTCCACGAGGCCGTTCAGCGCATAGAACGGCAGCGGCAGGTTCGAGGGATCCTGGCGCAGGTCGCCGCCGAAGTCGGTGAGCCGGCGCGGGTCCAGGGCGTTGCCCACCACCAGTGGCGCGCTCGAACGCTTGATGCCGTTGGCCACCGCCACCTGCGTGTCGAGCCGGCCGTCGATGTAGAGCCGCACCACCTCGCCGTCCACCGTGGCGGCGACGTGCACCCAACGCCGCAGCGGCAACACCGCGCTCGACATGAAGCCCTGGGTGCCCGCGGCCAGCTCGGGGCGGAACGCGAAGGCCAGGTGTCCGGGCGAGAGCACCGCCATCTCGTCAGCGAACCAGCCGGGGCTGGGAGTGGCGACCGAGGCGATCTTCCGACCGACCACGCCCATCAGCCAGCTCTGCTCGTTGGGCACCGGCGACCAGCGCATGGCCACGGCCGAGAACTCGTACCGCGTGACGTCGTTCAGGTAGAGCCACGCCTCCACCGTGAAGCCGCGCGGCGACTCCATGACGGGGTTGTAGGGAACCCTCACGAACGACTGCGCCGTGGCCGTGAACGAACGCGCGTTCCGGTAGCGGCCGAACTCCACGCGCGTCTCGGGGCCGGCGGTACCCGACAACCGAAACGGCGAGGCGTCGCTCACCGCGGTGCCGCCGCGTTCGTCGAAGTGCCAGAGCCCCACGGTCACCGAATCCGACACCGGCGGCACCGGCGGCCCTGGCGGCGGCGACGTCGAGCGCACCTCCTGGGGGCCGCGCTTGCTGCATGCGCCGAGCGCCAACGCGAGTGCCACGCACGACGCCACCACCCGCAGCGCGCGCACAGCCCGACGTCGCGGCCAGTTCACGGGATCACCCCGAGCGCCTGCAGGCGCTGGCGGACCTCAGCCAGCTTCGCCGTGTCGCCCGTACGTGCGAATGCGATACCCATGCGGCGCAGTGTATTCACATCGCTGGCGGATGCCACCAAGGGGGCCCAGAGCCGCGCGGCGCCGGGCTCGTCGCCTGCCATGGCCGCCACCCAGCCGCGGCCTATCTGCGCCTCGGCGGTGCCGGGGCGTAGGCGTTCGAAGCGCTGGTAGTAGCCAAGTGCGCCGGCCGGGTCTTGAAGCTGCAGGCGATTCTCGGCGGCCAGCATGAGCATGTCGGGGTCGTCGGGGACCAGGCGGAGCATCTGGTCGATGTACCCCTGCGCGACCTCGTGGTTCCCGAGCGAGAACTCGTGCATCGCAAGAAAGACACGCGGCTCGCGGTCTCGCTCGTTGATCATCACGCGCGCTCGCGCCCGGTGCACGGCCACCAGCGTGTCGTTGCCGATCCACGCCGGCTCGTCGCCGAAGCCGGGGCCGATCTCGTAGACGAGCGCCGGCCAGTGCGCGGTGGCGGCGCGCACGGTCAGGCCGGGTGCTGCGCTGGTGGAATCCAGCAGCCACTCGAAGCGCGGCCGCAACTCGGCCTCGGGCCAGGAGAAGTAGAGCCAGCGCGCTCCCGAAGCCCGCGCCGCGTCCGCCCACTGCGACAACGTGTCGGCCAGCGGCAGTGGCACGGGCGTGAGGCCGGCGTGCCACGCGAAATGGGGTTTTCGCGCCATCACCTTGTCGCCAGGCCTCACCCAGGGCCGCACCTGCTCGGCCGCCTCGCGCACCTCGACGGGCAACTGCGAGAGCACGCGCGCGGTGAACGCGCGCGAGGCCGCGAGCGACGGCAGCACCACGGCGGGCAGAAGCAGCAGTTTCCACCAGACGTTTCCGGCCACGAACGCGAATCGCGTCGAGGCGAACACGCCCGCTGCGAGCAATGCCCACAGCGGCAGCAGCGCCAGCGAATAGCGCTCGGAATGGAACGCCGGCACTAGGGTGAGGAACAGGAGCAGCATGGCGAGCAGCAGCGGCCGCAGGCGCACGTGCAGCCCGTCGCGCCACGCGAACCACAGCCCCGCGACGGCGGCGAGGGCGAGGGGCAGGCCAGTGAGCGTCAAGGCGTCCAGGCGCAGGTGGTCGAACATGTTGAACGCCATGCGCGAGACGACCGCCCAGGGATCGCGGGCCAGCACCGACCACGGTGTGGGGAACAGCGGCTCCATGTCGCGGCCGTAGACGTCCCAGACGATGCCATTGGGGCGGGCGAACACCTCGTAGGCGATGTTGTGGTGCAGCTTGAACTGCATCGAACCGCCGTGGGTCGCGGAATACAGCATCCACGGCGCCACCGGCGCGAGGAAGCCGGCGGCGAAGAGCAGCGCGTGCCGTGCGCGTGCGCCGCGCGGCACGCCGTTCCAGCCGAGCGCGATCGCCGCGAGCCCCGCGGGCACCAGCGCCACGCTGTTGTAGCGCGTGAGGAACGCCAACCCCGCGAGCAGTCCGGCGATGAGCATGCGGCGCGCGCCGGGGCCGCCCTCTTCCGACGCGCGCGCGCCGAGCAGCGCCCAGAGTGCCGCGGCCTGGAGCGCCAGTGCGGGCGCATCCGTGGTCACCGACCAGCCATAGCGGAAGAACTGAGCGTTGGTCACCATGAACAACACGGTCAAGGCCGCGGCGGCGGGGCCCACGCGGCGAGCCACCAACGAGTGCCAGCAGCCGAGTGCCACGGCCATCGAGGCGACGGCGATCAGCTCCGCGGCCAGGAACAGGTCGCGCACCACGAGGCCGACCAACGCCAGCAGCGCCTCGAACAGCGGCCCGACGACGCCGTAGCGGGCGGGATCCAGGTGTCCCTGCTGGAGCAGCCGCGCCCCGGGACCGTACGAGCCGTAGAAATCGGTCTCGGTGAACACGTCGCCCACGCTGTGCGGCCCGAACACCATGGCCAGTGCCGCCACGACGTAGGCGGCCATCAGCACCCAGGTGACCCACTGGAGCGCAGGCCAGACCGGCGCCTCGCTCCCGTGCATGCTCAGGCCGATGCGGCGAACGGGTGGTGTGGCGGAGCGGGGGCCGCTCGCCGTGCGGGCGGAACGCGTCACGCGATGGCGGGCCGGAAGGAGCGGGCGGGCATGGGCGAGGATTCTACCCAAGCCGCGCGTGGCTTGCCGCGAAGCGGGAGCAGCCCCCTGAAACGGCGACGGCGGCGAGACGTGGGGAGCCTCGCCGCCT